>NZ_JBAMDD010000024.1:0-46314 GCF_036961565.1 Chitinimonas sp. JJ19 | reverse complement strand
GAAAGAGGCAAGGGATGCGCTGCTCAAGCAAATCGGAATGAAGTCCAAGACCCAACAGGCAAAAATTACCACAGTAGTGGGGGCATACGATCCTGCTACGGGCAAGGTTGTTGCAGTCGCGAAAACTACCTGTGCAAGTAATGCCGGAAAGTGCGCAGAGGATTTGGCGAAAGAGGCGCTCGGTAATCCATCAAACGTCGAGTTTACTCGCGTAGTTCGACCAAGAACCGATGAGGTCATTTCTCGTTGCCCACGCTGCACGGGGAAGTATGGCATAGAGAACTAGGAGAAACTATGTTTGACACTATTAATAGTATTAAATGGACCGCTTTACGCCAGGCACACGGGGATGCGAGTCACGTGCCGGCAGCGATTCGGGATTTGCTATCAGAGGATAGTGAGCGGCGGCGTGCCGCATACTGGCAAATCGACAATCATGTCATCTTGCAAGGAGATTTGTATGAGTCGGCCTTCTACTGTATTCCATATTTGGTTGAGATATTGAGTGCACCAGAAGTGCCAGGAAAAAAGCAGGCCTATGATCTATTGATTGAGGTGGCAAATGGTTATGCGCCGCCTGAAATTCGATGCCTCTATAATGAGAAGCAGTATTCATTGGTGGATGCCTGTCAATTGGCGATTTCTGATTGTTTCGAGATATATCTGGCTGAGGTAAGAAATACTAAGTCAATATATCGGAATGACGCATTGTGGCTGCTTGTCTCACTTGCGCATCATCGGGAAGAGATATTGCAGGGGCTAATGAATCAGCAGGCTATCGAGGAGGATGTTGAATTTAGAATGGAAATTGAGAAAACTATTTCTGAAATAAAGGAGAATATGCAAGGTTGATGTCGTGTGTGTGGCTGGAAGTTTATAGCCCACAGACCTGCTGCAATATGTTGATCTTCTAACTGCCACGGTCCAGCCCACCACCTGATCGCCGAAAGCGACGGGCAGAGGTGCACGGTGAAAGAATACATTTACCTGCGCGAGCTACCGGTAGCACTGGTGTGGGAAGGTCAGCTGTATGCCATCTACCCCAACCACTGGGGCACTCCAGTGACGGTGAGCGTGGCCTGAATCCGACTGGGCCTGGGGGAGGCTCTGCCTTTAACTACGTTGTGCAACAAAGTCTACTACATTGAATAAAGGTGTTGCAATAGGTGCCATTAAAGGCTGCGTGGGATTCTGAGAAATGAAAAAAATCGAGGTACTGTTGGTTCGGGAGTTCAGTGCCGCATCGCTTGTTCCTAAGGAGCGTTTACTTGCTGATGCGGCTTGCAAATTGGATGAGTGTATTCAGGTTAAATCAATATTCGGGGGCAAGAAGTGGCAGGATATTTCGGTAGGTGATTTGGACTATACCGAAGGGGTGGTGTTACGACTGTCAGATGAGGCTTTTTCCTACTATATTGCGGCATACCTGCATAGATTTATTACAAGGTATGATGAGGCTGATGTAATGCTTGATTGTATAATGAGTATGCTTACGCCGCCTTTGAGTCATGGAGAGCCACGGCCTGCTTGGGTGGCATCTAGACTGAGTTACTGGAGTGACGCCAAATGTGGCTTGATTGCCCAAGTGCTTAAATACCTTTCTGATGAGCATGACTGTTATGCGAGCAAGCAAGCACTGGCTGCATTCTGGGCAGCCTTGCTGCCGGCTCCATGACTGGTACTCTAGTTATTATTGGGCGGTGTCAAAACGCCAATGCAACTGTCAAGCGGTGAAAACGGAGTCAATTTAGCCTACTCAAAATAGCTTTTCAACGGCCTGCTGGTGCGAGCATCCGCCGCAGTGGCCCGCCATTGAGTCATCAAAATGCAAGACTCAAGATATCTCCCTGTGATTAGCCTACCCTGCAGATTCGCTACACCACAATAACCTCAGGCAGCGCAAAACCGTTGAAGGTGGAGCCACAGGCGTTGCTGTAGGCACCGGCATTGCGCACATAGACAAAGTCGCCTTCGGTCAGGTCGGCCGGCAGGGGTTGGCTGCGGGTGCAGATGTCCATGGAGTCGCAGGTGGGGCCGGCCACGACCCAGGGTACGATGTCGCCCTGGCGGTCGCTGCGCATGTCGTATTCGATGCCGGTGGTGGTTTCCAGCAGGCCGTTGAATACGCCGGCGTCAAGATAGGCCCAGGGCTGGCCTTTGCGTACGGTCTGGCCGATGACGCGGGTGACCAGCCAGCCGGCGTCAGAAACCAGGAAGCGGCCTGGCTCGGCCATGATGCGGATATCGTCAGGCACAGCGGCGAGGGCGGTGTTGATGACCTCGGCAATCTGCCGTATCGATGGGATGGCTTCCCGGTGCTCGACTGGGTAACCGCCGCCCAGATTGAGCAGGCGGGGCTTGAGCCCTCGGGCGCGCATGGTGTCGAACAGCGCGACGGCGGCTTCTATGCCGATACGCCAGTTGTCTGGATTGAGGCACTGCGAGCCGGCGTGGAAGGTGGCACCGGCCAGGTCGGCACCGAGCTTGACGGCTTCGTCCAGGATGGCTTCGATCTCTTCTTCAAATACGCCGAACTTCTCTGACAAGGGCGAGACCGAGCCTTCGTTGCTGGTGTGCAGGCGCAGGTAGAAGCTGGCGTCGGGCTTGATGCCATGTACCTTGCGCAGTTCGCTGACCGAATCCACCACATACCATTGCACGCCGGCCTGGGCTGCCAGGGCGATGGCTTCGCGCGCCCGCATGGGGTTGCTGAAGTACAGCGTTTCTGCGGGCACACCCAGGGCCAGGCAGGCATCCAGTTCGGCCGGGGAGGCGATCTCAAAGCCGGCGCCTTCGTCGCGCAATACCGCCAGCACCGCCTGGGTGGGATTGCACTTGACGGCGTAGTGCGGTGTTACGCGGGGCAGCGCGGCCTTGAAGCGGCGGACTTTCTCGCGCAGTACGTCGCTGTCCATCAACAGGAAGGGGCCTTGATAGCCGTGCTGCAGCTGCTGGCGCACCAGGTTGAAATCGGCTTGGGGTTCGCGGTGGGGGTCAAAGCTGCGGCGCATGGCTATCGTACTCGGTTTGCGGGACGCGGCAGTTTAGAGCAGCGGCCTGAATAGTTGTAGCGTGGCAGGGCGCTGCTACGCAGTGGTGGCGACAGCGCAACGCTGCTTCGCCATAATGGCCGCCGCCATCAAAAAGATCAGCAGGGGACACGCGGCATGTTTCAGCAGGGCACAGATTATCTGGATAGCTATTACAGCGTCAGCAGCCAGCCGCAGCAGGTGCGGCGGTCCCGCTTGGAGGGGGAGGTAGACGCCGATGTGGTGATTGTCGGTGCCGGCTATACCGGCCTCTATACCGCGCTCAATCTGGCTGAGGCCGGCCTCCGGGTGGTGGTGATAGAAGCCAGCCGGGTGGGCTGGGGTGCGTCCGGCCGTAATGGCGGGCAGATCATTCTGGGTTTTAGCTGCGATATGCCGCCGTTCGAGGCTGCGCTGGGCCTGACAGGCGCACGCGAGGTATGGCGGCTGATACAAGAGGCGGCGGGCGAGATACGCAGCCGTATTGTCCGGCACGAGATTGATTGCGATCTGGCCGAGGGGCATTTGTGGACATCGGTGCAGCAGCGGCGCGTGGGGCTGCTGACGGGGTGGCAGGAAGAGGCGGCCAGCAAGTGGGGCTATGAGGGGCTGCGCTTCATACCCAAGGCGGAACTGCCCCAGCATATAGGCTCGGATCGCTACCAGGCCGCCTTGCTCGACAGCAAGGGGGGGCACTTGCACCCGCTCAAGTACGTGCTGGGCCTGGCCCGGGCGGCGGAAGCCGCCGGGGTGCGTATCTATGAAGACAGCCAGGCCACCAGTTATGCCCGCAGCAGTAATGGCGTCACTGTGCAGACCCGCCATGGCCGCATCCAGGCCGGTAAGCTGGTACTGGCCTGCAATGCCTATATCGATAAGCTCGATAGCCGCCTGCAGAGCCGGGTGCTGCCAGTCGGTACCTATATCATTGCCACCGAGCCGTTGGGCGAGGCGGTGGCCCGGCAGTTGCTGCCATCGGGCCATGCGGTGTCGGATAACCAGTTTATCCTCGATTATTTCCGCATGACGGCTGACCACCGCCTGCTGTTTGGCGGCAAATGCACCTATACCGGCAAGACCCCGCGCAATCTGGCGGCGGGCATGCGCGGCGACATGCTCAAGGTGTTTCCGCAACTGCAGTCAGCCAAGGTAACGCACGCCTGGGGCGGGCATATCGATATCACCATGCCGCGTACGCCGGACTTTGGCTGCGATGGCGATGTCTACTGGGCGCAGGGCTTCTCTGGCCACGGCATTGTGCCGACCTGCGTGGCTGGCCGGGTGCTGGCAGAGGCGATACGGGGCGATGACACCCATCTCAAGTTGTTTACTGCCTTGCGCAATCCGCCTTTCCCAGGTGGCGAGAAATTGGGTGCGCTATTTCAGGCCGTGGGTATGTCATATTACCGTTTGCGCGACTATTTCTAGGCTGGCCCAGGTGGCCATGGGCAAGCCTGAATCTGCGGCCCATGCCAGATAGGCCTTAGATATCAAGCTGATGGTGCAGGCAGTGCGATATCCGCGCCGTCCTGCACTGTACTTGGCCCCCAAGCCGCCTGAGCGGGGGCGCCTTGTGTGGGGTGGGGGCTGTGCTAAGATTTTTTGTTGCATATAGGCAAAGCCCAGCATGTATGCGCCAGCGACGGGCAACGGTCGGTGCTTTCCAACTCTTCTGGAGAAAAGCGTGTCACTCAAGAGCTTCCTGATCAAAGCGAAATTGGTGGAGCCTGATCCGGTGGAGCCGGATGCCGCCCCCTTGGCTGCCCCGCTTGATTTCGAGCTGATGGGCGCCAGCCGGGCGGTGCCAGAGGCACCTGCACCCAAGCCGCCAGCAATACCGCAGGCTGGCTTGGAAGGCGTGAGCAGCCATATTGCCGAGAACACCCCGCTGGAATCCATCTACGCGGTATTTGGCGTGCCTGGTACCACCTTCCCGGCAGAGCGCCTGCTGAAAGTGCTGGATGGCCTGCGCGCCATGGACCCGGTGAACCAGCGGGCGGCTGTTGCCGCGTTGGATGCGGCGGATGATTCCTGGGCGATTGCGGATGTGTTGGAAGACGCCAGCCGTAAAGTCCAAGCCCTGAAAGCCCACCTAGCCAAACTGAATGAGACGGTGGCGGCGGTGCGCGAGCAGGAGCAGGTTCAGAAAGCCGCACTGGCCAAGGACTATGAAGGGCTACGTGCTTCCATTGCCGAGCAGATGGCCCAGTTGCAGGAGGCGGCCCAACTGGCCGCTGCCGAAAATGCCAGTGCCCTGGCGGCGCTGGAGGCCAGTACGCTGGCTGCAGTGAATACCAGCCAGCGCGAGCAGTCGCGCATACAGTCTGAAATAGAGCGGCTTGATGGCATTGCTCGCCATCTCGTCCAGGCCGCCAACCCGCTTTGATATCCCTTATCCAAGGATTGTGAATATGAAACTGACCCCCCTGTCAAAAGGCCTGTTGTCGCTGATCGTGTTGGCTGGCCTGGGATCCGTGGGCTGGAACCTGTACAAGAACAAGGCGGCCGCGCCGGCAGAGGCCGTGGATGCGGCGACGGTGCCTGCTGGTACACCTGCGCCGGTGGCCGTGGCGGATGTGCCGCCCGCACCGGTTGCCAGCCCTGCTGCGCAGCAGTCGGGGTTCAATTCCTATCGCAGCATTATTGAGAAAGGCGTGGTCCGCGTCAGCGTGCAGTCGCCCGCCAAGCCCTTTTTTGCGCTGGAGAACGGTGCACCCAAGGGCTTCAATGTGGATTTCATGAAGCTGCTGTTTGCCCAATCGGAATTCACCAAGCAGCATCCCAAGATCGTGCTGGATACCGACCATATCGTTGATACCTATCCCGCAGTGCCGGAGCAGCTCACCAAGAACGACAGCCGTGGCAACCCGGTGGTGGATATCGCCATCGATGGCCTGACCTTTGCTGATGGCGACCAGCCGGGTGTGGTCTACACCGTGCCTTACGTCAGCGACTTCGGCTATTCGCTGATCACGGCGGCGAATTCGTCGGTACGCGGCGTCAGTGACCTGGCCGGCAAAAAGGTAGGGGTGCTGCAGGGCGACCCGGATGCCAGGGCCTATGCCCAGCAGAATTTCCGTGGTGCGCAGATTGTTGAGCTGAGCGATGCCAGCACCAATGGCGAGCGTGACTGGATCAAGCGTGCCATCCAATCGGGCCAGGTGGATGCCCTGATTTATGACTACCCCTTTGGCGTGGCCGAAATTGCCGGCACCGACCTGGTGTTTGCGGTGGCCAAGCTGCCGCAATCGGATGTGCGTTACAAGATCGGTGTCCGCAAGGGTGATGCCGAGCTGCTGCAGAACCTCAATACCGCCATCAGCAAGGTCAAACAGTCGCCCGAATACCTGGACCTACTGCGCAAGTATTTCATCAGCAACAATCTGGGTCGTGTCGCCAGCGCCAATGGCAACGAGACGGTCTATGTGGTCAAGCCGGGCGATACCCTGTCCATCATCGCTACCCGCCTGCTGGGTAACAAGGCACGCTATGCCGAGATCGAGGCCCGCAACAACCTGCCCAATCCCGACCTGATCCAGGTCGGCCAGAAGCTGGTTATCCCCAAGGGCTGATGCGCTGCGATGAGTGATAACAAGCCAAGCTACTTATCGGATTTTCTGCAAAGCCCAGGCAATGTGAGTTTGCTGCTGGGCGGGGTGGCCACGGCTGTCGTCCTGTCGTTTCCCTATGGCTTGCTGGGGGCGGCATTCCCCTTGCTGGGCACGCTGGCACTGGAGTTTGTGGCCTGTCTGTTTGTGCCCGACATGACCACGTTCAGGCATTGGGCCGATACCCGGCGTGGCCAGCAGCATAGGGTGGAGCATACGCAGCGGGTGATGGGGGAGATACGCAGGCGTTGCTCCAGCCCCAATCAGTTCCGCCAGTATGAGGAGGACCACCGGGCCATAGCGCAGCAGGTGGCCAGCCTGCTGGAACTGGCCGGCAAGAAACCGGGCACGCTCAGGCTGGAGGACCTGGAACGGATTGCCGATGTGCCCAGCGAATATTTGGGCCTGCATCTGTCGCTGATGGTGATGGATGAGCGCACCAGTGCGATAGACCTCAAGGATATTCATCGCAAGCTGGACCATATCGTCAATCAGATAGACGACCCCAGGGCAGGTAGCGATATCCGCCAGCTTGAACGGGCGCGGGACGAGTACGAGGCGTTGATTGCCCGGCATCAGCGCATGCTCAGCAAGCGCACGGCAATCGAGGCCGCCATCGTGGCCTTGCCCGACCAACTGGCCGAGATTTACCAGATCGTCATGGGCGAGAGCACACAGAACGACGGCGCACGCCTGAGCGGTGCCATCGCCAGCCTGCGTCTGCGGCAGGACATTGAGTCGGAGATCGCCGAGGATATATCGGGCGCCATACCAAGCCCAACCATGAAACGCACGGGCGATGCCGCAAGCGTCCGCTCGGCTCGTTAGCCATAGCGCCTTACATTGAACAATCAGGAAGGAAAATCATGTCCGACATCAGCTTCTTCTCGCGGGTAGGCAATCTGTTCAAGGGTTTCATGTCTTTGTGGATACAGGATGTGGAAAAGGAGCACCCGGAGATCGCCTACCAGAATCGCATCGATGCCATGGTGTCCAAGTACGCCAAGCTCAAGGATGTCACCGCTGCCGTTCTGCGTCGGCGCGAAGACATCGATTCACGCCTCAACAAGCAGGGCGAGGAGCTGAAGCGGGTGGCGGCTGATCTGGAGGCGGCGGTTGCCACCGGGCAGGACGATCTGGCCGTGGTGCTGATACAGAAGAAAGAGGCACTGGAGGCGTCGATTGCGTCGCTGTCGGTGGAGTTCGAGCAGTCGCGCCGCGATGCGGAGGAGGCCAAATCCTCGCTCAACAGCATGAAGGCCGAGATCGCCAAGCTGAAGGACGAGCGGGATTCCATGCTGGCCAAGCTGCAGAGCGCGCAGGCCCGCATCCAGATTCAGGATCAGTTGGAGGGGCTGTCGGTAGAGGCCGATGTACGGGCGCTGGATAATGTCCGCGAGCACATCAACAATACGGCGGCCCGTGCCAAGCTCGGCGCCGAACTGGCCGATTCGGACCTGGACAACAAGCTGGCACAGCTGCGCGTTTCCAGCGGCGCCATCTCGGCCCGTGCCACGCTGGAAAAGCTGAAGGAAGCGCAGGCCGCCAAGGCTGCCGGTGGTAAAACCCTGTAAGGCGGGAGCCGGATCATGAGCGCGGAACCGATCAAAATGCCGGCCTGGGCCGACATCCTGCGTGAGCGCTATCTGGCGGGCGAGGCCAATGTCTTTGTCCTGCATGGCAATGTGTTCGATAGCTACCCGCTGGGCAAGGAGTACGCTGCGCTGCCCCGTGTGCTGGACAGCATGCTGGCCAAGAAGGACACCCTGCTGGAGCTGAGCCTGGCCCAGGGGGTAAGGATAGTGCGCAGCCAGCGGGCCTTGCCCTCGCTCGATGGCCTGCAGGAGAAAGGCCTGGGTGGTGCCCTCCAGTACCTGGAGAGCCATATGCGTACCCACCACAATACTGCTGTGGTGGTGCCCTATGCTGAGACCCTGTTCCCGGCTGCCGAGACTCACCATCTCTCCTTTGAAGAGCGGGCTGCTGTTACCACCCTACACCGCTGGTCTCTGGACGAAGCGCTGGGCAGGTCCGACGCCATCATCATTCTGGTGGCAGAGACACTGACCTCACTGGCGCCCTCGTTGCTGAGCAACCCGCGCATCATCGCCATCGACCTGGGTTTGCCGGACGAGCTTGCCCGCACCGAGGCCATCGCCCAATTCGCCCCGGCCTTGTCGGCCGAGCAGCGCACCCGCATTGCGGAGCAGACGGCCGGTCTGCGCTTGGTGCAGATAGCCAGCATCGTCAGCGACCACGGCCGTGCCGATGGCTTGGATGAAGCGGCGCGGCGCAGCTATATCGCCGGGTTGCTTGGTGATAGTCCTGATGCAGCAGGCCGCGCCCAGGAGTTCGCCCGGGTGACGGCGGGCATGAGCCGGCAGGCCATCCGTGCCCTGATTGCACCGGCCACCCCCGAGGAGCACGAGGAGGGTGAAGATGAGGTGATGGCGGTCATCCGCCGTCGCAAGCGGGAAATCCTGGAAAAGGAATGCTCGGGCCTGATCGAGTTCATCGAGCCCCGGCACGGCCTGGAAGTTGTTGGTGGCAATGCGGCCATCAAGACCGAACTGGCACGCGTGGCCAAGGCGCTGCGAGAGGGAGACATACGCCGGGCGCCCATGGGGCTCCTGGCTGTCGGACCCATGGGGTCGGGCAAGACCTTTGTGATCAAGGCCTTTTTGAAAGAGGCGGGTCTCAATGGCGTCATGTTGAAGAATTTCCGCTCGCAATGGGTAGGCGCTACCGAGTCCAATCTTGAGCGGGTACTGGCCATGGTCAAGGTCATGGGGCCGGTGGCGCTGGTAATAGACGAGGGCGATCGCAGCTTTGGGTCGCGTAGCGAAGACAGCGATGGCGGCACCAGCTCACGCGTGATTGCCCGCCTGAAGACGTTTATGTCCGAACCCGAAAACCGTGGCAGCGTGCTGTTCATCATGATGACCAACCGGCCGGACAAACTCGATATCGATATCAAGCGGCCAGGCCGGCTGGACGTCAAATTACCATTCTTCTACGCCCAGACCGATGCCGAGCGGGTCGAAATTGTAGGCGCACTGCTGGCGCGGCACGGCATGGCATGGCTGGCTACCGATGCCCAGCGCCTGCAGGCCTGTACGCCGCTGGCCGGGTATTCCAATGCCGATCTGGAGGCCGTGGTGCTGCTGGCTGCGGCCAGCGTCAGTGACCAGGGCAGCAGCATCAGCGCCGAACAGTTCGAGCAGGCGGTGGCCGATTTCATGCCGCCGCAGGACAGGAATATGGTGCGTTACATGGAGTTGCTGGCGGCGCTGGAATGCTCGCGCCGATCCTGGCTGCCCGCCCATCTGCAAGGCCTGAGCACCGAAGCCATGCAAGCGCAGTTGCTACAACTGCAGCACATCATTCATTGAGGAGACTTCATGTTTATCGATCAAACCTTGCCCGCGTTTTCTGCCGACCAGGTCAAATCCAGCTGCCTGGCCATGCTGCAGGTGGCCCGCTCGCATGGCATACATCCGGCGGAATCAAGCCTGATCAGCGGCTTCTGGCAGCAGGCTGAACCTGCCTTGGGGGCGTTCGATGCCAATACCACCGAAGCCTTCACTGCCGGGCTGTTTGCCTCGGCCGGGCACAAGCAACTGGTGTTGGACCTGTGCCTGGCCTGTGCCTTTGCCGATGGCCACTACAGCGCGGAAGAGAAGGTGGCGATTGCCGCTATCGCCGCCCAGCTGGGTTTACCCGAGGCCGTGGTGCAGGAGCGCACTGCCGAGGTACGCGTGGCCTTCCTCCGCTCCCTGGCGCATCTGCCAGACGCGCAATCGGTGGCGGCGCTGGCCAAGGGCCTGGAGTAGAGGGCCGCTCAGCGTGTGGGTGGGGAGCCTGTCGGCCACGGCGGCTGTTCAGGGTGCCTGCCCGCTAGTCGGGTAGTTGCCCCGGCCTGCAACTGGCTGGCCTAAGCTCGTTCCAAGCGGGATGTTCAGCGGGGGAGCGAGCCATGATCAAGGGTATAGCCAGCAACCTGCCTGCGCTCAATGCGCAGCGCAATCTACAGTCCAGCCGTGATGCCCAGGGACTGGCCTTGGGGCAGTTGTCGTCGGGCAAACGGTTGACCAGCGCAGCAGTCGATGCGGCGGCTAGCGCCATCGTCGAGCGCTTTGCCGCGCAGATTACCGGCAGCAACCAGGCCGCGCGTAATCTGAGCGACGGGATATCGCTGGCGCAAACGGCTGAAGGCGCTTTGACCAGCGTGGGCGACAATAGCCAGCGTATCCGCGAACTGGCGGTGCAGGCCGGCAATGGCACCCTCAACGCGCAAGACAGGGCGGCGCTGCAAAGCGAGGTGGATGCGCTAAGCCAGGCCAGTGCCGATACCCTGGCCAGCGCCAACTTCAATGGCCAGGCCCTGTTCCAGGGTAATACCCTGCGTTTCCAGGCGGGCCCCAATGCGGGCAATGAGATCAATCTGGCGCTGGGCGACCTGTCATCCGGCGTGGTGGCCAGTGCCGCAGGCCGGGTTGATTTGTCCAGTCCGGCCAAGGCACAGCAGGCATTGGGCCAAATCGACGCCGATATCGGCACTTTGAGCAGCCAGCGCGCCACCTTGGGTGCCGTGAGCAGCCGCTTTGGCGCCAGCATCGATGCCTTGCGCAACAGCAGCGAAAACCTGTCGGCGGCAAAAAGCCGCATCGGCGATACCGACTATGCCAAAACATCGGCGGATCTGGCGGCGGCCAATATCCGGGCCCAGGCCGGCATTGCCATGCAGGCGCAGGCCAATGCCCAGCCGCGTGGGGTATTGTCCTTGCTTAGATCCTGACAGGCTCAGTCGCCGTCCGTACGGGCCTTGATGCCACGCCAATGCTTGGCGCCGATCAGGATAAAGCGCAGTTTGTCTTCCAGCTGATGGGCCGGGCTGCGGCTGTCGGGCTGGTCGGATTCATGTGGGTTGATCAGCTCGGGCAGGGTGGTGAATACCGTTTTCACCACCAGGCTGGCCAGGACTTCGTAGTCTTCCGGGCCCAGGTGGCTGAGCCGTGGGCTGAGCGCCAGGTCGGCCTCCAGATCGGTAATGAAATCACGCTGCATGGCGTTGATGGCCTGCCGCACGGCGGCTGAGCCGCCGTATTGTTCCCGCGCCAAAAAAAGGAAGTGTTGGCGGTAGGCCACCACGTATTCGGCAAAGATGCGTACCGAGGCGTGGATGGCGCCATATTGTTCCAGCTCATTGCGGCGCACCAGCCGTATGGCTTCGCGGAAGGTGGAACTGACCTGCTCGACCAGGGCGAGGCCTAGTGCGTCCATATCGGGAAAGTGGCGATAAAAGGCCGCCGGCACGATACCCACCTGGCGGGTGACTTCACGCAGACTGACGGCGCTGAAGCCCTGGCCATCGGCCATCAGGGTCAGTGCGGCGTCCAGCAGGGCCTGGCGGGTCTGCTGTTTCTTTTCTGCGCGTATCAACAAAGTCATATGCCTAAGGTAATCATGCAATTGCGCTGCAATGTAGCAGAAGGCGGCTAGCTTGGGGCGGCCTGTAGAATATTTAGTGAACAACTGTTGACTGAGTTGCGTTTGACTGGCATCTTGGTAAACACTTGTTCACTTCTCAAGCTCAGACATGCCGCTTATCCCCGCTGCGCTCGTCAACCTCGCCCTGCCGCTGACCCGTCCGCTGGCCGCCTTTCTGCGCGAGGATGTATTCGATTACTACGGCCGCCTGCTGCACCCTCAGTTGCAGTTGCGCCGCGTGTTCGCCAGGCTCAAGGCACGCCGGCTGGAGGGCGAGGCCACCGTGGTGCTGACGCTATCCCCCAGCCGTAACTGGCGTGGTTTTCGCGCAGGCCAGCATGTGGCCGTGACGCTGGAGAAAGACGGCGTGCGCCATACCCGCCGCTACAGTCCCATGCGGGCAGCCAATGGCCGTATCGAGATCGCCATCAAGCGCCTGAAGGAAGGCTTGGTCTCCAGCCTGCTGCACGAGGAGGCTGATTCCATCGGCTACCTGGAGATAGGCCAGGCCGAAGGCGACTTTGTACTGCCCGATACCTTGCCGCCCCGCTTGCTGTTCCTGGCTGCCGGCAGCGGCATCACCCCCATACTGGCCATGCTGCGCGAGCTCAAGGCCCGTGGCTATCAGGGCGAGCTGCATCTGCTGTATTACGGCCGCCACCGTAACCAGATGGCTTATCTGGACGAATTGCGGGCCTACCCAGGCCTGCACCTGCATATTTGCCTGACGGGGGAGCAAGCCCGGGCGGGAGAGCAGGCTGGACGCTTCAGCGCCGCCCAACTCGATGCCCTGGTACCCAAGGCCGAGGGCAGTACGGTGTTCGCCTGTGGCAGCCATGGTTTTACCCAATCGGTGCAGGCGGTATGGCAGCAGCGTGGCTGGCAAGGGCTGGCCTGTGAGTCGTTTACGCCGCCTACCTGGCATCTGGAAGACGATAAACCGGTGACGCTGACCTTTGCCCGCGCCCGTCGGGAGTTGGCTGGCCGTACCGGCGGCACCCTGCTGGAGCAAGCCGAGGCCCATGGCCTCAAGCCTGCCAGCGGTTGCCGCATGGGCATCTGCAATACCTGTACCTGCCAAAAGCGTGAAGGTGCGGTGCGCGACCTGCGTACTGGCGAGATTTCCACCAAGCCTGACGAAACCATACGGCTGTGCATCACGGCACCCGTGGGCAATGTCGTGCTGGATCTGTAAACGAGGCCACCATGAGTAAAAGTCTGAGCTTGAACCCGGACCAGCTGGCGGCCTTTGGGGCCGAGCTGGATGCCCTGCGCAACCGTCACCTGGCCGAGCTGGGCGAAGCCGATGCGCGGTATATCCGCCGTGTCCGGGCCAGTGTGCGCATTACCGAGCTGGCCGGCCGGCTGATGCTGTTTGCGGGTTTCTTTCCGCCTACCTGGTGCCTGGGTGTGTTGCTGCTGGCCTTCTCCAAGATCGTGGACAATATGGAGCTGGGCCATAACGTGATGCATGGCCAGTATGATTTCATGAACGACCCGGAGTTTTCGGGCAAGCACTTCGAGTGGGACCATAGCTGCACCAGCGATGCCTGGCGGCGCACGCACAACTACCAGCACCACACCTATACCAATGTGCTGGGCAAGGATCACGATATCGGCTACGGCACGGTGCGCATCTTTGCCGAGCAACGCTGGCGGCCCTTCTACCTGCTGCAGCCCCTGTGGGCGCTGCTGCAGGCGGTGTTCTTCGAGTACGCCATCGCGGTCTTCGACCTCAAGCTGGATCGCTATCTGCGGGGCCGTGCCAAATTGTCCGAGCTCAAGGTCAAGGCGCCGCCGGTGCTGCGCAAGCTATGGCGCAAGTTCATCAAGGACTATGTGTTCTTCCCGCTAATCGCTGGGCCGCACTGGCTGGCGGTACTGGCTGGCAATGCGGTGGCCAACCTGCTGCGTAATCTCTGGACCTTCACGGTGATCTTCTGTGGCCATTTCACCGAGGACGCTGAAGTCTTTCCGCTGTCCGTACTCAAGGACGAGACCCGTGGCGGCTGGTATGTACGGCAGCTACGCGGTTCCTCGAATCTCTCAGGCAGCCGTTGGCTGCACTTCCTGACCGGCAATCTCAGCCATCAGATCGAGCACCATCTGTTTCCGGATATCCCCGCGCGGCGCTATGCCAGCATGGCGGTGGAAGTACGCGAAATTTGCCAGCGTTACGGCCAGCACTACAACACCGGTAGCTTTGCCGGGCAGTTCTTCACCGTGCTGGTGCGCCTGTTCCGCCATGCCTTCCCCAGCCGGCCGGCCATGCAGCCCGCCTGAACCCGGCCCTCACTGACATGCAAAACGGCACCTCCAGGGGTGCCGTTTTGCATGGTGCCGCGAGCTACCTTAGTTGGCTGGCTTGCTCAGGGCCATAGCTGCCATCTTGCGGGCTGGTTCGTCGCGTCCTTCCTTGGCCAGCTTTTCCAGGGCCAGCTTGTGAGCGGTGGCCAGGGCATCCGCCGCAGGTACGGCCACGTCCGGTATGACACCCGTACCTTCCCAGTTGGTCTTGCTGATGGGGTTGATGGCGCGGCCGGTGGGAACAAATACGCTGAAGTGCGCATGTGCCCGATACCGGTCGCCGGGATGGGCGCCGCCGCCGGTGGTTTCGCCGACGAGGGTGGCGCGCTTGAGGTTCTTCAGGTTGTAGCTGAACTCCTCGGCTGCCGAGAAAGTACGCTTGGCGGTCAGCACATAGACGGGGGTGTCAGCCATGCGGGCACCCGGCACATGGGCGTGGGTCCAGTACTGGGTGGTTTCATTCTGCGGCCGGTAATAGAGGTCGTTCAGGTGTACCGGGGTGGTGCCAAACAGGTAGGAGGTGATCCATTGCACCATCTCCGGGCTGCCGCCGCCGTTCTCGCGCAGGTCCACAATCAGCGCCTCGCTGTTGGCCAACAGGTTCATGGCGGCGGTAGCCGTGGCGCCACCTACCGAGGGGTCTTCAAAGCCATCCAGCTTCAGATACCCTATATTGCCCGGCAGTCGCTCAATCTTGCTGAAACCGTAGTTCTGGGCCCGTGCCTGGCGGGCATAGCGTGCCAATTCCTCAGCCGACTCACTGGCCGTGGTGCGGTCGTCGGCAATGGGTTCGTGCCGATAGCGGGCATTCAGGTGCTTGTCGCGGCTCAGGGCCTGCATGTCGGCGGTCAGCTGCTTGGCAAACTCGGTGGCGCTGGTGAGCTTGTCGTATTCGCCACGCTGCTGCCGTGCCTTGAGGTCTTGCACCAGCTTGTTGGCCATGTCGGGGAAGACATAGTTGTCACCCAGGTACTTGATGGTATTGCTGATGACTTCCTGGCGCACCTTGGCGTCTATGGTCATGTCGGGCTGGGCAGCCTGCAGGTCGGCGCTGAGCAGGCCGGTGGCCAGCAGGCCGGCAAGCAGTGTGCGTTGTGAGCGTTGCATGGAAGTCATCTGGGTCCTCTATCTTCTCTTGTAGGATTGCTGTTGAGATTGCCAATCTTATCGAGGTGTGTGCAGAGATTGGTGAGCTTATCTGTAGAATTTTGACGATTGAACAGTGGAAAAATCTGCAATGGATAAGTTGGACAGAGATATTGTTGATCTGCTGCGGCGCGATGCCCGGCTGACCTTCCGCGAGCTGGCCGAGCAGGTGCACCTGAGCGCCAATGCGGTGGCGGAGCGTGTGCGACGGATGCAGGCGCAGGGCGTCCTGCAAGGTTTTCATGCGCGGGTGGATATGGCCGCGCTGGGCCTGCCGCTGGAGGCCCTGATCGATATCAAGATGCGGCCCGACACCTCGGCTGCCCACTTCGAGGCTGTGATACAGACCATACCGGGTATCGTGGAGGCGACGCTGCTGACCGGGGCATTTGACTATATGGTGCGCGCAGCCTGCGCAGACCAGCAGGATCTGGTGCGGCTGATAGAGGCACTGCGCGAGCGTGCAGGCGTACAGGAGACCTACAGCCGGCTGATACTGAGCCAGGTGCCGGTCAAGGGCAGATTGGGCCGCTAGGCCCTTGCTGCTGGCCCATGACACCATGGGCCCGCGGGGCGCAACAGCCGGCCCAAGCCAGCACGGTTGCTACGCTTGCATGCTCAGGGGGTGACCAGCCCATCCATGCGGATAACCTCGAAGTCACCACCCTTTACGCTGCCCAGTTCACGGACCAGTTTGTCATTGTTCCAGCGATCATCGGGGGCGCCGCTGACATACCAGTTGCTGCCGTTGTCGGCGACTATCATGCCGTAGGTCTTCATGGCCTGCAGTATGGCCCGGCTCTCGGTGCTGAAGCTGGCAGGTATCGCATAGCTGGCCTTGAGCCTGACCCGCATGCCCATGGGCGCGCGATTGGGGTCGGTGCTGCTGGCGGCCCAGTGGGTGGCAGGGGGCACATAGGCGCGTCGCGACTGGCTCACGGTAAAGCGCAGCGCGTGGCGTATCGTGCCGCTGGCGGCTTCATCGTACCTGACCAGGCCAGGAAAAATGGGCAGGCCGGCCGCATCGGCGCTGGTCCAGCCGGGCTTGCCGCCGGGGCGTACGGTGTTGGAATCCAGGTGGAAGACGGCGCCAGCATCGGCGTTCCAACTGCCGTCGCTTTGGGGGAAGGCGCGATACAGCTCATACAGGCGGTTGTTGTCCTTATCCACCACCAGTACATGCCTGTCGCCATCGAATGCCCCGCCATCGGGCCGCTTGCCCTCGATAGGTGCATTGCCCGGCACCGGATAAGGGCCAGGGTCGCTTTCGTCGCCATAGGCGGTGAAGCGGATATTGACCTTGGCCTGGGTGCCGGCGACCACCACATAGGGTATGCCTATGGGCGCGCCTTCATACAGGCCGGCACCGAAGTCCGGATGCAGGCCCCGGGTTAGCCCTATGGTGGTAAGGATATTGGTGGAGTTGGGGTCTACCGCTGCGGCCGAGATATCCTGGTTCCAGGCATTGCTGGCCGGGAAGGGAATGCTGCCGTTCAAGGCCGCACCTATGCCCAGGCTGGCCGCTGCCATGCTGCCGTAGCTGCCATTGTTGTTGCCGCTGCCCACCGTGACGGTGGTGCTGGCCGTAACGGTGCCGGCTGCATTGCTGGCCGTGAGCGTGTAGGTGGTGGTGGTGACAGGAGCAACAGCAACACTGTTACCGCTGACCACGCCCACGCCAGGCGAGATGCTGAGGCTGGTGGCATGGCTCGATTGCCAGCTCAGCGTGCTCGATTGGCCTGCGGTGATATTGGCCGGCGTGGCACTGAAGGACTGGATGCTGGGCTGGCTGGCGCCGGGCGTGGTGGTTCCGCCGCCGCCATCGCTACCTCCGTCACCACCGCAGGCGGCAAGTCCAAGCAAGAGTGGCAGCAGGTAGTGAGTGTGATTCATGACGTTGTCCTGAGTTGTTTGGGCCGATGATAAGCAAACCCGCCCCGTCGCGCATGTAAATAAGCACTGAAAATCTGCTGGCCGGACACAGCACAACGGCGAGATTCATACCAGAATGAGGTGACGGGTCGGAATCGAGCCGTGGTTGATGGAGAGCATGGTGCTGATACCGCTGCTGATGGCGACGCTGGCAACCCCCGCAGAGACGGTGATCTTCTATTACGAGGATCGTCCGCCCCTGACCTATGTCGAGGGCAAGGGCTTGGGCGGGGTGGTAGGCGGGCCAGCCTATGTAGCGGTGCAGGCATCAGGCGTCCCGGCCAGCCTGATGGAAGCGCCTTTCAAGCGCCATATGGCGCTGATCGAGCAGAATCGGGAGCGTGCCTGCGCCATAGGGCGCTTCAAGACAACGGAGCGTGAGCGGCTGGGCAGGTACAGCCAGCCCATCTACCGCGACGGCAGCTTTGTGGCCATGGTTAGGGCGGGCGATCCCCGTATGGGCAATGGCAGCAAGCTACTGCCGCTATTGACCCGGCGTGACATACGGGTGGTGCTGAAGGAGGGCTATTCCTATGGCCCCACGCTGGATGCGGCACTGGCACAAATGCAGGCCCAGCGTATCAACACGCCGGATACGAGTAGCGGCATTGTCCGCATGGTGGCAAAGAATATGGCCGACCTGACCTTCGCCGCCGAGGAGGAAGCGCGCACGCTGCTGGCCGAACATGGCGAACAACTGGGCGATGTGACTGTGCGTCGCTTCGGCGATATGCCGCCCGGCGAGCTGCGCTATTTTTTTTGCAGCAAGCAGGTGCCGGACAGCGTGATGGACAAGCTCAATGCTGCCCTGCCGCCGCTGAAGTAAACGCCGCTAGCCCACAGCGGGTGTTTGCGTCTGCATTGCATGTGCCATGTGGGCAAAGCGCACGGTGGCGATGCAACCGGGACTATCCTCACGGTTCTGCAGGGTCAGGATGCCATGATGGGACTCACTGATCTGTCGGCACAGCACCAGGCCTATGCCTGAACCCGTGGGCTTGGTGGTATAGAAGGGGATGAACAGATTGTGCGGGTTGGCAATGCCGCAGCCCTGGTCCAGCACACTCAGTTGCAATGGCTGTGCCTGCCAGCGCAGGGTGACATCGCCATTGCCGGCTTCCACGCCGTTCTTGAGCAGATTGATCAGCAATTGTTCGATCTGCGCGGGGTCGCCAAAAAAGGGCAGAGGGGTAGTGGGGCCATCCAGCGTGATACGGCCCCCGGGTAGCAGGCTGGGCAGGCGTTGCAGCAGTTGCTGCAGGTCGAATACCTGCTTGTGTGGCTCGGGCAATCGGGCCAGTGCAGCGTAGCGCCGGACAAACTCACCCAGGCGTTTGCTGCGATCCGCAATGATCTCCAGGCCCTGCTGCAAATCGTCGAGATGGGCTTGCGGCCCCTGCGGGCTCTGCAACAGCGTGCCCAGCGTAGCGCTGATACTGGCGATGGGGCCTAGCGAATTGTTGACCTCGTGACTCAGCACCCGTATCAGCTGCCGCCACGCCTTCAGCTCCTCGCTGCGCAAGACTTGCTTGAGGTCGGTTACGAACAGCAGGGTGTGCTGCTTGCCCTCGACGCGATAGCCCTGACACCGTAGCTGCCATAGGCCAGCCCCGCCAGGGAACACCCATTCGACGACCCCCTGGTGGTCGCTGGCCAGCAAATCAGCCAGCCCCAGCTGCGAGGTTGTTTGCCCTTGCAAGGATGCCTGGCTGCGGCCCAGCAGCCTGCAAGCTGCCGGATTGGCGAGTTTGAGTCGGCTCTCGCCATCGAAGGCAAAAATGGCGACCTCGATGCCATCGACCACGCTATCAACCAGCCTCAAGGCTTCTTCTGACTGCAGCCGCTGCTTGTGCAGGCTGCTGGCGAGCTGATTGATCTCGCCGGCTAGTTCACCCAGTGCATCGCCCTGCTGTTGGCGCATGCGCAAGGAGTAATCGCCCACGCGTATGGCCGCGACCAGATTGCTGATGGTGCGCCGCTGGCTGAGGGTACGACGATACAGGCCTAGGGCACAGCCCATAGGCAGCAGGCCAGTCAGCACCAGCAGCAGTATCCGGGGGTAGACCAGCCAGGGCAGTTGCCATACCAGCACGGCCTGTATCAGCCACACCGGCAGGCTGGCCGCCAGCATGGCCAGCAGCCAGGCTTTATCCTGCGTAAGGCGCGCCAGTCTCACTGCTTACAATCCATATTTCTGCAGCCGACGGTAGAAGGCTGACCGGCTCAGGCCCAAGGCCATCGCGGCGGTACTGGCGCTGCCGTTGTGGCGGCGCAGGGCGATGTGTATCAGCAGCTTCTCGGCGTCTTCCAGCGACAGGGTGTCTAGCCCTGCGGGATCGGCAGGGCGTTGCCCAGGCGCAGCCTGATGGGCCAGGCCAAGGTCTGCCGCTTCGATGACGCTGCCACGGCACAGCAGGGTGGCACGCTCCATGGTATGGGCCAGTTCACGGACATTGCCAGGCCAGGGGTAGGCTTGCAGGGCCTGGATGGCCGAGGCCGACAAGGGCAGCTCGGGCTTTTGATGGCGCAGGGCCTGGCGGCTCAGTTCGTGTTGCGCCAGGGCGAGCAGGTCCTCCTGCCGCTCTCGCAGCGGCGGCAGATGTATCGCCACGCTGTTGAGCCGGTACAGCAGGTCCTGCCGGAAGCTGCCTTCGGCGACACGTTCGGCCAGGGGCGCATTGGTCGCTGAAATCAGCCTAACATTGCTGAACTGCGCGCGACTGGAGCCCAGCCGCTCGAATTGGCCGGTTTCTAGCACCCGCAACAGCTTGGCCTGCTGGTTCAAGGGGATATTGCCGACTTCATCGAGAAACAGCGTGCCTTGATCTGCCAGTTCAAAGCGCCCTATCCTTGCTTCCCGCGCATCGGTAAAGGCGCCTTTCTGGTGACCGAACATCTCGCTCTCGAATAGGCTATCGGCAATCGCCCCCATGTTGACGGTGATCAGGCTGGCATCGGCACGACGGGAGTGGCGGTGTATCCAGGCGGCGAGTTGGCTCTTGCCGGTGCCATTCTCTCCCGTCAGCAGAATGTTGACGTCGGTCGCGGCCACCGATGCCAACTGGGCCATGACGGCCTGCATGGCGGGCGACTGGCATATCCAGGGGCGATCCTGGGCCTCTGCCTTCAGCAGGGTGTTCTCGGCGGCCAGCCTGGCGCCCCGCCGGTGGCTCTGCCGCAGTTGAATCAGATTGCGCACGATGCACGCCAGGCGGGTGTTGTCCCAGGGTTTCTCGATAAAGTCGCTGGCACCCAGTTGCATGGCCTCTACTGCGATGCTGACCGTGCTCCAGGCCGTCATGGCCACAATGGGTAAATCGGGCTGGCTGGACCGTACCTGGGCAATCAGATCCAGGCCTTCGCGTCCCGAGGTCGTGTCGCGGCTGTAATTCAGGTCGGCCAGCAGCAGGGCGTAGTCCTGTTGGGCGATGGCAGCCAGGGCTTCATCGGGAGAGGCCACCAGGTCGCAATGCCAGCCCTCGCTCTTGCAGAAAAGACGGAGGGCGGCACGGACGGCGACGTCGTCATCACAGACCAGCAGTGGCAGGGGGGCAAGCGCGGTGGTGTTCATCAGTGCGGACAGAAACCTGTCTTCATCGTGGTGCGGGGCGCCTGAGTGTTGCAGTCGTACTGGCGGTTGCCGCAATACGGGCTGGGATCAGGCGTACTCCACCTGTAGGCACCGGGCAGACCGGATGCTGGTGCTTCCGGCCATGCTCGCCTGCAGGCGCGACCCGCAGCATACAAAGAAAAGCCACACTGCGCCTGTTCCTTGCCTATTCGTAGCGCAAGGCCGCGCTGGGGATCAGGGCGATGACCCGGCGTGCCGGGATCAGGGTCGCCAGCAGGATGACGGCGGATATCAGCAGGCTGACCAGCAGCATGGCCAATGGGACTGCAAGGCCCACCTGGTAGAGCAGTTCCGCCATGGCCGTGGTGACACCCCATCCCAGCAGCAGGCCCAGTGGCAAGCCTATCAGCAGCTGCCTTACCCCTCGCCGCAGCAGCAGCCAGACGATGGCGCCATCGGTGGCGCCGACGGCGCGGCGCACACCGACCTCGTGGGTACGCAAGGTCACGGCACGGGCTGTAATGCCGTAGATGCCGCTCACTGCCAGGAGCAGGCTGATCAGGCCCAGTGCCACAAACCAGGCGCCCATCAGATCCAGACCACCCGTATTGTCCTCATGCAATTGCTCGAAGCTGAACAACTCGGTCGGCGCCAGATTGGCATCGGCGCGGCTGATGGCCTGGCGCAGCAATGCCAGTGTCGATGCCATATCGCCACTGCCTACCAGGGCAATGCGCAGGGTGTCGGGTACAGTCTGACGCAGGGGGCGGTAGATATTGGCCTGCACGCTGTTGTCACCGCCGCTGGGACTGCCTTGCACCACCGGGCGGCTAACGCCTACCACGGTGATCCACTCGCCATCAGGCTCTGCCGCATTGATCCTGAAACGCTTGCCCAGCGGTGACAGGCCAGGCCAATGCTGGTTGGCAAAGGCGGTATCGACCACGGCGACCTTGAGGGTATCGGCACGGTCCTGATCGTTCAGTGGCCGGCCGCTCAGTATCGGTATTTCCAGTGCAGCAAAGTAAGTGCTGTTGACACTGTAGAGCCCCGCATCGGGATACCGGCCGTCGGTAATGGCCTGGCCTTCAGGCTGGACAAGCGTACCCTCTGTCCGCCCATCACCGGGCAGCGCATTGGTCAGGGCGAAACGAGGCTGGCCGGGCAGGCTACGCAGGGCGGTATCCAGGCGTTGGAACAACTGCTCACGAGCCGCTTTGTCGCGGTAGCCGGATACACCGTTGCGATCACCCAGGCGGGCGGTGGCGACATCCTTGACCCGACAGCCATAGTCGGCGTGCAGGGTCTGGTACATGGCATAGGTCAGGACACAGGCAGCCACCAGCAGCATGCTGCTGACCGCAATCTGTATCACCACCAGACTACCGCTGAAACGGCCGGCAGCCCGGCCCTGGCCATGGCGGGTGCCATCGCGCAGCACCATCATCAGATCAGTACGGGCATTGCGCCAGGCGGGTAACAGGCCGATGACCAGGGTGGAGACCAGCGTCAAACCCATGGCAACCAGCACGGTGGGCAGGGATAGACCGAACTGCAGCCAGAACGGCGCCTCTGGTGCGCTAGGCATGGCCAGCAGCACCTGATTGGTGGCAGCCAATGCCCAGGCTGCAAAAAACAGGCCGACCAGGCAGGCGCCTACCGAGAGCAGCAGGCCTTCGGCCAGCATATGACGCAACAGGCGATGGCGGGGGGCGCCCAGTGCCGAGCGTATGGCAGTTTCCTGCTGTCGCTCGCTGGCGCGAGCCAGCAGCAGGTTGCCGGCATTGATCCAGACCAGCAGGAGCAGCAAGCCTGCCGCGCCGCCCAGGGTCAGGTACATGGTGCTGACACCTTGAGTCGGTGACTGCACAAAGGGCACCACCATGGCCCCTATCACCTTGTTGGTCTTGGGCCAGTCGGCTGCCAGGCGCTGGGCGATCACCGATATATCGGCAGTGGCCTCAGCGATATCCACTCCCGGCTTGAGCCGCGCCAGGATCGTGACACGGTTGTCATCGCCAGGTGCGTAGTGCTTGGGGGCGGCAAAGGGTAGCCAGAGCTGCTCGGAGATGGGGAAGCGAAAGCCGGCTGGCATGACACCGACGATGGTGGTCGTCACCCCGTCAACCTTGATCTGGCTGCCAATAATGGCTGGGTCTTTGGCAAAGTGCTGCTGCCATAGATCGGCGCCGATCACCATGACGGGGGCGGCCCCCGACAGTTCGTCGCTGGCTTCCAGCTTACGCCCCAGCAGTGGCTGCACACCATGCAGCGCCCAGCTACCGGCAGTCAGGCGCGCGGCCACGAAGTTTTCGGGATAGCGCTTACCCCCTATGGCGACCCGATTGCGCTGGGTGGGGTAAAGGTGCTCAAACCGGGTTTGCGCTTTGCTGTATTCCACAAAGTCGCTGTAGCGTATCTCGCTGCCATTCTCACGGCCGTCGTAGGTCTCCTTGATCACCACCAGCCTATCGAATGCGGGCCAGGGCAGGCGCGTGAGCGCAATGGCGTGGATGGCCGCTGCCATGTAGATGGCAAAGGCCAGGCCTGCTGCCAGGGTGAGCAGGGTGAGCAGCGAAAAGCCCGGGGCTTTCAGCAATAACCGCAAGGCATAGCGGAGGTCGGTCCACATATTATTGCGCCCCCCAGGCCAGTTCGCGGCCTTGTGCCTGGCCTGTGGTGTTGAGATGGTCCTCCACCACCCGCCCATCAAACAGCGCAACCGTACGCTTGGCCAGCGCCGCCGAGCGTGGGTCATGGGTCACCATGCACAAGGTGGCGCCATCGGCGTGTATCTGGTTGAGCAGGCCCATCACCAGCTCGGCATTGCGGGAATCCAGGTTGCCAGTCGGCTCATCGGCCAGTATCAAAGCCGGCTGCCCCACCAGGGCGCGTGCCACGGCAACCCGCTGTTGCTGCCCCCCAGAGAGCTGGGCAGGGTAGTGCCGGGCACGATGCGCCATGTCTACCCGTTCCAGCGCCTCCTTGACGCGTTGCCTGCACACCTGCTTGCTCAGGTCATCGCGGTATTGCAGGGGCAGGGCCACGTTTTCTTCCACGCTGAGATCCGAGATCAGGTTGAAAGCCTGGAAAATGAAGCCGATCTCGCGATTGCGCAGGCGGGCACGGGCACGGTTGTCCAGCGCTTCGACCGCCTGACCGGCCAGTGTATAGCGTCCGCTGCTGGCGTTATCCAGCAGGCCCAGTATGCCCAGCAGGGTGGACTTGCCGCAGCCTGAGGGGCCGCTGATGGAGACGAACTCGCCCTTTTTTATCTGCAGGTGCACTTCATCCAGTGCGCGGGTCTCGATTTCATCGGTCAAGAACGATTTACTGATGCCTTGCAGGCTGATGACGGTGTCTGACATGGTGGGTTCCTGGGCGATACGGGGTGTGGCAGCCGCTATCGGCTGAAGAGTACGCGAAGCCATGAGAATTGGTGTAATGGTCAGGGGCGGTCACAGGCTCCTTGCTTTAATAGGGGGTGGGGCAGAGGGGCAACCCTGAGGTGTATCGTCAGGGTTGCCCTGGTGCCTGCTTACCGCAGGCTTACCCGCTGATGGGTGCGCCAGCTGCTGGTGTCGGACACCACGATACGATCACCGGCCATGAGGCCAGCCTTGACGACGATGCGATTGATGGCGGCGGTGCCGAACTGCACGTCCAGGCGTTCGGCGACGCCATCGGCACCTATGCGGTAGACACTGGCCGGGCTGTCTGGCTGGCTGAAGACCGGGCGTGCCACCTGCAGCACGTTATCGATGCGGGCAACTTCGATGCTGCCGTCCACGCTCAGGTCGGGCCGGGTTCCCTTGGGCAGCTCACCTCGGAGCTTTACATCCACCCGTACGGTGCCATTGCTGACGCTGGGCGCCACGCGCAGCACTTCGGCGGGGATCAGCGCATTGCGTATGTCTATCTTGGCGCTCTGGCCGGGGGCAAGGTCACGGGCCTGGGATTCCTGTACTTGCAGTTCGGCATAGAGATCACCGGCCTTGGCCAGCTTGGCCAGTGCCGCTCCCACTGCCACAGCCTGCCCTGGCTGCAGTTCCAGGGCCTGTACTGTTCCGGCCATGGGTGCGCGTACGCTCAGGGCGGCTACCTGGTCTTCGGCGCGCTGCAAGGTCTTGCGTAGGCGTGACACCACGGCTTCGCGGGCTGCTAACTGGGCACGCAAATTGGCACGGCCTTTCTGCAGCCGGTCACGCTCCAGCGTGAGGGTCTCATTCAACTGCTTGAGATTCAGCTCGCTGCGCTGAAAACTCAGGCGCGAGACTATGCCTTCCTTGACCAGGCTGGCCTCTGCCGTCAGCTGCAGCCGGGCGCTTTCCGCTGCGTACTGGGCCTTGGCGATGGTGGCCTGCTGGTTCAACTGCTCGCTATCCAGTTGGGTGCGCAGGGCGTTCAGCTCGGCCGCTGCCTCTTGCAGGCTCCAGCGGGTTTCCTCCGCCAGTTGGTTGAGGGCCGGGTTGACCAGTTGCACCAGCAGATCGCCTGCCTGCACCTGTGCACCTGCCTGCACCGCTACCCGCTCGACCCGGGCATCACTCTGGGCTGAAATCAGGTGTACATCACTGGCCCGCAGCATGCCGCTGCCGTGTACGGTTACCTGCAAGGGGCCGCGCTCCACCACGCTGGTGCTGACGCCGAGCTTGTCTACTTTCAGGCTACCGGGATTGGATCGCAGACCAGCGACCACGATACCGGTCAGTAGCACGGCGGCAAGGGCTATCCAGACAGGGCGGCGTTGCCAGAGGCGGGGTTTACGGCCAGGGCGAGGAACATCCATGGTGCTTCCAAATGATCTGGGTGACCAGGATGGAAGAGCAGATAGGATGCCAGATTATTAATATCTTGATTATTAAGTGATTTATTCGATTTGTGGAGCGTGGCTGGCTGTCAAAGTCCCATATGTGGGATCATCGTTATCCCAAAAATGGGACGGATACTCCCGTGCCATGGTGTTGCGTGTAATTCTCGATCTGACTTTCTGGCGACCACCACCTTTGGGTGTGCGCGGCAAAAGCGGGTACTTACTCAGGCTGTAATTGTGAGATTGACGGTCGACCCGTCTGGTAGGTCTTTGATCTGATAGGCGAGTAGGCCAGAGAAGCGTATCAGCTCCAAGAGTGGCACTGTGCCGAGATTGGTCCGATCGTAAAGACCGCCCAATACACCGGGAATCTTCAGGCAGTATTTTTGGCCATTGTCTAGCTCACCCAGCAATGACCTTGCTTCATTCACGAGTGCTTGCATGTACCAATCATGCAAAAAATCCTGGTCCAGTTGTAGCGCCGCGAGTTCTGTGGCATTTGCCGCGACAATTTCACAGTAGGCATCCTCTGGGCAAAGTCGCCAGTAGCAGCCACCCTCATCGCGCAGCATCAAGTTACCAAACGCATTCTCACCAACCAGCTCCATTGGTCGAATGCCGGTCCATCCCCATGCCTCTTCAACGGCGCTCAGTATGGACATGGCTAGCCCTTTAGCACGCTCAACGCCAACGCTTCCGCCACCTTGATGCCATCCACGCCAGCCGAGAGTATCCCGCCGGCGTAGCCTGCACCTTCGCCGGCCGGGAACAGGCCACGGACGTTGAGGCTTTGGCAGTCCTCGCCTCGGGTAATGCGCAGGGGGGATGAAGTACGGGTCTCGACGCCGGTAAGCACGGCGTCGTGCAGGTCGAAGCCCTTGATCTGCTTGCCGAAAGCTGGCAGCGCTTCGCGTACAGCCTCGATGGCGTAGGCAGGCAGGGCGGTATCGAGATTGCCCAGCTTGACCCCGGGCTTGTACGAGGGCTCCACGCTGCCCAATTGGGTAGACGCGCGGTTGGCGATAAAGTCGCCCACCAATTGGCCTGGCGCTTCGTAGTTACCGCCGCCCAGCACAAAGGCGCGGGACTCCAGCTCGCGCTGGAACGCCACGCCGGCCATGACGCTGCCTGGGTAGTCGTCTGGCGTGATGCCGACCACGATGCCCGCGTTGGCATTGCGCTCATTGCGCGAATATTGGCTCATGCCATTGGTGACCACCCGATTGGGTTCTGAGGTCGCCGCTACCACGGTGCCGCCAGGGCACATGCAGAAGCTGTAGACCGACCGGCCATTGCGGGCATGGTGTACCAGCTTGTAGTCGGCTGCGCCCAGCAGCGGGTGACCGGCATGCTTGCCAAAGCGGGCCTGGTCGATCAGCGACTGCGGGTGCTCGATGCGGAAGCCGACCGAGAACGGCTTGGCCTCCATGAACACGCCACGGTCATGCAAGACCTGGAAGGTATCGCGGGCACTGTGCCCCAGTGCCATGACGACATGGTCGGTACGCAGCTGTTCGCCGCTTTCCAGTACCAGGCCGCGTACGGCGCCGTCTTCGATCAGGATATCGGTTACCTTTTGCTCGAAGCGGACCTCGCCCCCCAGCGCAGTAATGGTCTCGCGCATTTTTTCGACCATGCCGACCAGGCGGAAGGTACCGATGTGCGGCTTGCTGACGTAAAGAATCTCGTCGGGTGCGCCTGCCTTGACGAATTCGGCCAGCACCTTGCGGCCCAGATGACGCGGGTCCTTGATCTGGCTGTAGAGCTTGCCGTCGGAGAAGGTGCCGGCACCGCCTTCGCCGAACTGCACGTTGGATTCCGGGTTGAGTACATTCTTGCGCCACAGTCCCCAGGTATCCTTGGTGCGCTGGCGCACCTCCTTGCCACGCTCCAGTACGATGGGGTTGAAGCCCATTTGCGCCAGCAGCAGGGCGGCAAAGATGCCGCAAGGGCCAAAACCCACCACCACCGGCCGGTGCTGCAGGTCGGCAGGCGCCTGGCCCACGAAATGGTAGCTGGTGTCGGGCGAGGGGCCGATCTTGTTGTCGCCGGCCATGCGCTTGAGCAGGGCGGCCTCGTTGGCGACCGTGATATCCAGGGTGTAGATCAGGGTCAGTGGATGGCCACGGCGGGCGTCATAGCTGCGCTTGAATACCTCGAATGCCAGCAGCTCGGCAGGCTTGATCTTGAGCCGCTGGGCTATGGCTGCCGGCAAGGCTTCGGGAGCGTGGTCTAGTGGCAGGCGGAGTTCGTTCAGGCGCAGCATGGTGTTTCCAGTCGGGAAGGCAAGTTCACGGCAGGGTCTGGCCTGCCGGTTCAGCGTAATGCAAAGCCGCCGGACACGAGGCCGGCGGCAACTCCCTCTATTGTAAGGCATCCTTAGATGAAGAGCCTGATATGAACTTCAGTCACCATCGTGTCGATGCCTGCAAGCACTGTGCCGTAAAGGTGAGTTTGCCTACAAGCCACCATGGTGCTTGTGGCATAGTGCGCGCCCCCGCACAGCACGAAGAAAAACATGCAACAAGGTCGCCGTACGTCCCGTCGCCCGCAACTGTTACGCCTGCTGGTGCCATGCACCCTGGCTTGGTCAGCCGCTGCAGCCGAGGTCGGCGAAGGTGCGGTGGCGCCGCCAGCGCAAGCGCCTAGCGAGACCTTGGTCGTGAATGGCAAAAAGGCGGGAGAAACCGATCTGCGTCGGCAGTCCACCGCAGGCAAGATTGTGGTGGGCCGTGAGGAGATCAGCCGCTATGGCGATAGTGGGCTGGGCGATGTGCTCAAGCGCTTGCCAGGCCTGAGCGTTTCGGGCTCGGGCCGTAGCCTGCAGGTACGCATGCAGGGCATGGGTAGCGCCTATACCCAGATACTGATCAATGGCGAGCCGATAGCCCGTGGCTTTTCGCTGGATACGCTGACGCCTTCGCAGATTGAGCGCATCGAAATACTGCGCGCGCCCACGGCGGAATACAGCGCCCAAGCCATGGGCGGCATACTCAATATCGTGCTGCGTGAAGGCAGCCGCAAGCAGACCACAGACTTGAGCTTGCGGGGCCGCTACAGCGAGCACGATCACTACGCCCAGCCCCAGCTCAATCTGCAACTGGCAGACCAGTTGGACCGGCTGGGCTACACCGTGGTTGCCCTGCTGCGCCATTACGACCAAACCGAACACGACACTAGGCAGCAGATGCAGCGTTACGATGCTGCCGGGCTACAGCAGCAGGATGAGCTGACGCTTGATCGCTATCGTGCGCGCGGTGTGCTGTTCAACCTGATGCCGCGATTCAACTGGCGCTACGGCGAAGGCGACAACCTGAGCCTGCAGATGCAGCTGTCCCACAATGTGGATACAGGCCAGGGTGAGGTGCAGCGGCGGTCTTTGCTGCCGGGTACCGTGCCTGACTACGATGGCTCGCTGGGCAGCGTGGACTGGCGTTGGGGGCGGGCGCAGGGCACCTTGATACGGCAGGTGCCGTTGCCGGATGGCGGCAAGCTGTCGCTGCGCTTGATGGCCGACCAGGGCAGTACCTATGAGGACAACCGGCGGGTGTTCAGTGGCGCGCTGCCGCCTGGCACGCCGAGGCTGGTACACGAGAGGCAGCACAATCGTGACCTCAGGTTGGCGCACAGCGGCAAATGGTCGCTGCCCCTGAGCGAGGCTGAGCACAAGCTGGAGCTGGGTTACAAGACCGAGTGGAAGCAAAGGCGGGAGCACAAGACCCGACTGGCAGACGGGGTGGATATGGACACCGGGCTGGGGCGTGAATTGACGGCCTCGACCTGGCTGTTGGCGGCCTATGGGCAGGATGAGTGGTCGGTGAACGAACAGTGGTCCATCTATGCCGGCTTGCGTTGGGAGCAGTTGGTCAGCCGTAGCCGCGATGCCCAGACCAGCCTGGACCGTCGTAGCCGGGTGCTGAGCCCCAGCCTGCAGAGCTTGTGGCGATTGCCGCAGAGCAAGCAGGACCAGTTGCGCTTCGGGGTGTCGCGCAGCTATGCCGCGCCAGACCTAAGCAGCCTGATGACCAAGCCACGGCGGGTAGACGACAACACCGAACTGACGCCAGACCAGGCGGGCAATGCGGCACTGAAGCCGGCGCTGGCCTGGAAGTTCAATACGGCTTTCGAGCACTTCCTGAGCAAGGATGGCATGCTCAGCGCTGCCCTGAACCACCAGCAGATACAGGATCTGGTACGGCAACGTACAGGACGAGAAGGGGAGCGCTGGGTGCGCCGCCCCTACAACCTTGGCCGGGCCAGCCTGACAGGCCTGGAGCTGGAGGCCAAGTTTACGCTGGCCGAGTTGATGGAGCTGGCCATACCCCTGGACCTGCAACTGGCCTATAGCCGCTACTGGTCGCGGGCCCGCGATCTGCCGGGGCCTGACAATAGACTGGAGGATCAGGAAACCGAACGCTTGAAGCTGGGGCTGGATTACCGGCTGGCGTCGCTGCCCTTGACCCTGGGGGGCAGTTACAACTGGTCGCCTGGCTATGTGGTACAGCTGGAGACGGGCACCCGTCGCTACAAGGGGCGCGAGCGCTCTCTGGACATGTATGCGGCGTGGCGGTTCAGCCCACAGGTGCAGTTGCGGCTGACCGCCAGCCAGTTGGGTGCCGGTGACGCACGGCAGACCGAGTCACGGCAGACCGGGGCGGGCCGGAGCGAGCATTACAGCGTGGAGCGTAATGCGGCCTATTGGTCTGCCACGCTGGAACTAAAGTACTGATACGAAAACAGTTCAGCCCTGCAAGGCGGTGGTGGCCTGGGGTAGAATGCGGCTGCCATGCTTACTACCCAGGTCCATTGAATGTCTGCTCGTCCCGATTCGCCCTGTGTGGCACGTTGCTCTACCGCCCTGGGGGATGAAACCTGCATGGGTTGCGGCCGCAGCTTTATCGAGGTGGCGCAATGGGTGGCCATGACGGATGCCCAGAAGGAGGCCGTATGGCAAAGGCTGACGGACTACTGGGCCGCCCGTGGCGAACCGCCTCCCTGGCTGGCGCGCGGTCGCAATGAGGCAGAGACACTGCGGTGGGACTGACCGCCACTGCCAGAAACAGCAGCCCGGCGCAGCTAGTTGACCAGCCGCCCGCCGCTGGTAAACACCGCCAGATCCACCAAGCTCATTGCCCGTCGGCGGGTGCTGTCTAGTTGTAATCGCACGCCTCCCATATCGCTACGGTAGCTGGCCAGGCTCTGGTGCAGCCTGGAAGGGCTGGCATCGCCACCGCCCTTGCGCAAGGCATCTACAAGCATGCGTGCCGCCATATAGCCTTCCATGGAGGCGTAGCTGGGTGGCTCGTCGCGGTATTTCTTGAGGGTGCCGACAAACTCGCGTGCCACCGCCGAAGTCGGGTTATAGGGCGAGGGCACCAGGGCGCTGATGGCTACCCAGCGGGCCGCCTCTGGCCCCAGGAACTCCTGCAGGGTCTGCGGATTGATCCAGCTCAGGGCATAGAAGGCGGTACCTGGGCGGCGCTGCTGGTAGGCCTGCACAAAGGCAGCCGAAGCAATGGTGGGCGCAGCCAGGATGATGGCCTGCGGATTGATGCGCGCCAGCGTGTCGGCCGCGCCGTCTACTTCCAGGCTGTTGCTGGCCAGCTTGACCCGCCCCACCAGCTGGGTCTTGCTGCCTTGCAACTGCTGGGCGATTTCCACGCCAGCGGCCCGTCCCAGGGCATCGTCGCCAGTCACCAAGGCAATCCGGTTCAGGCCCGAACTGGTGGCAATGCGGCTGATCTTGGCCAGCTCGTCGGCTGAGCTGGCGCGCAGGTAATAGACTGGGTTGGCAGAGGGGAGGTTGATACCCACATAAGGGGCGACCAAGGGTATGCCCTGGCTGGCAATGCTGCGGTCAGCCAGCACGGCCTTGACGTTGTCGGCGCCAAAATAGCCAAATAGGGCAGCAGGGGCATACTGGGCCACGCCCTTGCGGCTGAGTGCCACGGTATTGGCCTGCTCTCCCTTGTCGTCCTCGACCACCAGCCTGACTTCGCGCCCGGCGATACCGCCTTTGGCATTCAGCTGGTCCAGGTAGACCTGGGCACCGGTGACAAAGTCACGGCCGGTGTCGCCATTGGGGCCGGACAGGTCGGTTACTTGCAGTATATGGATAGGATTGCCTGCAGCCATGGGCTGCAGGTGCGTCAGGGCCAATATCAGGCCGGCCAGCAGTAGAGGAGTGCGCATGCCAGATCACCTTGCAGATTGCGAATGGTGACAGTTTGGCGGGCAATTATTGTGGCCTGATGAAGGAAGCGCTAATAAAGCAGGGAGAGGTACCTATTCGTCTGCTTCTGCCTCGGCATCGCGTAGGCGCGAGAGCACCTCCTGCACTGCCGCCTCGCGGTCTTCCTCGCTCAGCTCGATATTGTTCTGCTCTGCAGCGGCATCCACCATCTGGCGCGCCAGTTCTTCCTGACTGTCCGTGGTATCCGTCGTCACTTCGTCCGCTGTCTCTTCTATTGTGGCAGGCGCCACACCTGCCTTGAACGGGCTGCTGGTATAGCTGCTGACACCGGAGGAGATCGTCAGCAGGGCGGCTATTACAGCACCTGCGATTACCCAGGGGCCGTTCGGTTCATTGGGGGCGCCGTAGTCATTGGTATCGGCATTGCCGGGGACAACCCACAGGGCCAGCGAGCCGAGGACAATGATGGCATACACCACCATGGCCGCCTTGGGCGAGCCTGTGATCAGCATGAGGCCGCTGAGCGGGAACAGCAGTAGCCATTTGCCACTGAGGCCGATATCGTGCAGCCGCAAGGCCATGTAGCGCAGGCTGAATACCAGCATCAGGACGACCATCACAGCAATCGCAACCCAGCCCAAGGCAGCGGCGCCCAAGATGGCGGCCAGCACGAGGGGGAAGAAGAAGGCCGTGCTGTAGGCGATATAGCGCAGGCGGTTGAGGCGGCCCTCGAAGCTGAAAGAGAAAAAGGCCGGTGTGTGTGTTTCATCCTGCTGCTCATCCGACCGACCTGGCTGCCGCCGATAGGGATTGCTGTCGGCCGTATCACGCGCCGCTGGCTTGGGTTCGCGCGCGGCGGCCATCATCCGTGGCATGTCGGCACCGCATTCACGGCAGAGCGTACGCTTGGGCTGCACAAACTGGCAGGACGGGCAGGTAATGGTCTCCACCTCGGGGGCCGCTGCTGCCGCTACGGGCGGTGCTGCAGGCGCAGGTGGTGGCTCAGGTGCCAATGGCGCAGCAGGTGCCAGGCTCAGGGGCGCCGTGGCAGGTGCCTCAAGCACTGGAGCGTGCAGGACTTCTACACCTATCTCTCCCAGCACCTGCTGATAGCGCGGCAGGGCGGCGATGGGCAGGGCCTTCTTGATCACTGTGGGCTGGCCGGCCAGCATGGCCTGGGCTTTCTCTTCGCTCACCTTGAGCAACTGCGCCAGGGCGGCGACGGCGGTAGCGTGTTGGTAGCCAGGCAGCAGCAGGCCGCTGAGAGAGAGTTGGACGTGGTCGGACATGGCAAAGCGAGCAGTTAGGTGGACAAGCAGGCCGCGCATCATCCCTGTCTATGCAGGGGCTGGCAAGTTTGTTCTGCAGCGATTGGTATGCCCACTGGCGTTGATCTAAGTATTTGATTTGCTTGGATTGACTATGACTTCGTCATTGAGGGTTGCTGACCGGGGATTTCCGAGGGGGCGCCCGACATTTCGTCGGCACTGTACGTCATTCGCGCCCGTCTACCTGCACTTGGTCGCAAGCCGGTCGCGGCTTGCCAGGCACTCCGCCACTATGCCAACCATGCAAGGCGGGCAGGGGCCTGCCAGACAAACCCACCAGGAGCCATACCATGCAACGCAACCAACTGAATGACCTGTTCCAGTCCGGCCTGATTCTGGGTCTGCTGGCCTTGTTCAGCGTCGCCATCGTGTCCGATCTGCGCCAGCCGGCACCTCAGCAAGATGCCGCGCAGCAGCAACTGGCACAGACCACCAAGGCCGCTCGCCATGCTTGAGTCTGTCGCGGCAGTTTCCCCACCAGGGTCGGGCGGCAGAACACGATGTTTGCCGCCAGCCCACTGAGCAGCCCGTGAGTTCCCTCACGGGCTGTTTTGTTTTGCGGCCAGGGTCTAGGTAGCGACCTGGAATCCTTCGGCCTGCTCGCGCAATTGCCGGTAGTGGGCCAACAGCGTGCGGCGATCAGGTGCGATGGTTTCGTCGGCTAGCGCACCGCAGGCACGCAGGGTGTCGTGGTGCTGGGTGACGGCATCCAACAGCCAGTCGCATCTGGCCAAGGTACGGGGTGTGCAGGTTTGGCCGCGTAGATCGTCATCCAGGTCCAGCCGGTGCGAACGCCAGCCTTCCTGCCAGTACAGCGCCTCCAGCTCACCCTTGAGTGCCTGGCGCCAGTGCTTGATGATGCCATCCAGCCAGTCGCGCACATCCAGCGTGGCCCCTGCGGCGTTCAAGTCCGCACGCAGCCGTAGATAACACTCCAGCGCAATTTCCTTTTCCAGCCTGAAGGCAGCCAGGGTGGCATCCTGCCCCTGGGTCTGTTCCAGTTGCAGCAACCAGGCAAAATAGTTGCGCGTCTCGAAGCGCTCGGCCAGATGGTGCTGGGGCACATCGTTGCCCATGCCGGCCGAGTTGAATTGGCGCAGCGGGTCAAACCGGTACATATAGCCAAAGTCGAACAGCCAAAGCCGGCGGCCGTCATCCAGCAGATTGCCTGGGCAGTAGTCCCATTCGAACAAGCCATGGCGTACCAGCTCGGCACCGCTGTCGAACAACTGCAGCAGTGTGCGTTCGTCCCACTGTTGTACCGTGCCGCCCTCTATCCACGGCGAAACGATGATGCCATGGGCCAGCGAGCCATACAGTGTCGGGACCATGCCGGCAAAGCCGCCGTGGCGGGTCTGGATTTCGGTAATATCACGCCGCCGCTGTAGCTCATTCAGGAACGAGGTCTGGCCGTCCAGATTCTGCACCAGGCATTGCGGACGGGCTTTCTTGATGGCATAGCCCACACCCCCTTGTTGCAGGTGATGCACCCAGGCAGTAAGGCCTGACGATAGCGTGGCCAGTACCCCGTCGCCGCCGGGCTCAAGTGCTGCCAGTTGGGCTGGGGTGCGTGGGCAGAGGCCGGGATGACCGAGTTCTAAATCCTGGCCGCTGGCGATAAAGGCCAATTGGGTCTGGTGGCGTAGGCTGTCTAGGGTAGGCATGCCGGGCATGATACCGGGGTAGTCATAAACTACCGAGTACAGGCCCAGCACAGCTCACCAAAGGCGCTCAGTTTATGCTGGGGTGTGTCATTTCCAGCGGCACCATCCACTCGGCGTACTGCTGCTCGGTCAGGTAAGCCAGTGCAAGGGCGGCCGCCTTGAGGGTGGTGCCTTCCTTGTGGGCCTTCTTGGCGATCTCGGCGGCGCGGTCGTAGCCAATATGGCGGTTGAGGGCGGTGACCAGCATCAGGTTTTTGTCGAGGTTCTCGTGGATGCGCTCCAACGCCGGGGCGATGCCCATGGCGCAGTGCTCGCGGAAGGCATCACAGGCGTCGCTGAGCAGGGTGATGCTTTCCAGCACGTTGTGCACCATGACGGGCTTGTAGACGTTGAGCTGGAAATTGCCCTGGCTGCCGGCAAAGGCCACGGCGGCGTCGTTGCCGTACACCTGTACGCACACCATGGTCATGGCTTCGCACTGGGTGGGGTTGACCTTGCCAGGCATGATGGACGAACCCGGTTCGTTCTCGGGTATGGTCAGCTCACCTATGCCACAGCGCGGGCCGCTGGCCAGCCAGCGCACATCGTTGGCCATCTTCATCAGGCCACCGGCAAGGGTACGCAAGGCGGCCGAGGTATTGACCAAGGCGTCGTGGGCGGACAAAGCAAAGAACTTGTCGGCGGCGGCGCGGAAAGGGTGGCCGGTCAGCTTGGCGATGTGGGCGGCGGTGCTATCGCCGAATTGCGGATGGGCATTCAGGCCTGTGCCAACAGCGGTGCCGCCGATGGCCAGGTCGTATAGCCCTGGCAGGGCGCTTTGCACGGTGGCGAGGCCAAAATCCAGCTGCGCCACCCAGGCGCCGATCTCCTGCCCCAGGGTAATGGGCGTGGCATCCTGCAGGTGGGTGCGGCCGGTCTTGACCAGGCCGGCGTGCTGGGCTGCCTTGTCGGCAAGCACGTCGCGCAACTGGCCTACGGCGGGGAACAGGCGACGGGCCAGCTCTTCTACCACCGCAATATGCATGGCCGTGGGGAAGGTGTCATTGGATGACTGACCGCGATTGACGTGGTCGTTGGGGTGTACAGGCTGCTTGCTGCCCATGGTGCCACCGGCCAGCTCGATGGCACGGTTGGCGATCACCTCGTTGGCATTCATGTTCGATTGAGTGCCGGAGCCTGTCTGGAATACCACCAGGGGGAAATGGGCATCCAGCTTGCCCGCGATGACCTCGTCGGCTGCCGCCACGATCAGCCGGGCCGGTTCAGCCGCCAGCTCACCCAGTTCGGCATTGGCTTCGGCGGCGGCGCGCTTGAGCACGCCCAGGGCGCGGATGACCGGTCGCTGCCAGCGAAAGCGGTCTACACCGATAGGAAAGTTATGGATGGAACGCTGGGTCTGCGCCCCCCAGTAGCGGTCGGCGGCGACGTCAACGGCGCCCATGGAATCGGTTTCGGTGCGATGTTGGCTCATGCGGGATTATCCTGAAAGCGTACGCGAGAAGCCCGACCCAGACAGTGGGGTCTTGAGCTAGATGAGAATTATTCTATTGTAATGCGCCAGCGTAGTCACCCCGGCGCAGGGCGTCGTAGCTGATGCCCAGCGCTGCGCGATAGCGTGCATCCAGCTCGCCGCGCTTGATGCGGGCCTGTACCTCCTGCTCATAGCGCTCGAACAGGGGGGCCAGGTGGGGTTTGTAGAAGTGCTGTTGCGGCTGCGCGGCAATCAGGGGCGGTAGCATCCGTATCTTCAGCTTCTTGCTCTTGGCGATCTCGCGCATCCAGATCAGGTCGTCGAACATGACATCGACCCGGCGCGCAGCCAGCTGACGTACCCCGTCTATGGCGTCCCCCACCATGACGCTGTGCCAGCCGTGATAGCCATGTATGGGGGCCGGGTAGATATAGTCGGTCACCATGGCGACCCGCAGGCCATTGAACTGGGACAACTGCTCATAGCGCTGCAGGGGGGATTGCTGCGGCACCCAGGCGCCCACCAGCCAGAACTCGGTAGGAATGGTGGTGGCCAGCCAGTGGGCGGGCAGGGCTTCCTTGTCGCCAAACAGCATGATATCGATGCGGCCAGCATGGGCAGCTGCCACACAGCGGCTCTGGGTGGCCGATTGCAGCTTGAGGCCCAGGCCCATGTCGTTGAATATCTCCCGCATCAGCGTCACCGTGATGCCATGGTGACCACGCTCCGGGGTATAGGCAGCATAGGGCGCCCAGTCATCGAAGCAGACGGTGAATTGCTCACGAGCCTGGGCCGATGCCAGGGTAAGCCAGAAGAGCAATAATGCGGCAAGGCGACGCATGGTGGTTTGCGATCCGTAATTCCCGTTATTCAGGTTTAGTGTGTTTGCCGACAATTGGCAGTATTAAATGGTTCTGGCCGGTCTTGCTGGCTTGCTATGGTGTATGAACTATGATGCAAATATCGCAATTGTTGCCCTATCAGAAAGTGTCTGCCCATGAGCAAGCCGGTACTGATTGTCGACGATAGCCGCGTGTCGCGCATGCTGGCGCGCGCCTATCTGGAGGAGATGCGCCCTGGCTGGGTATTCTTTGAAGCAGCCAATGGCGACGAGGCCATCGCGGTGGCCGAGCGTGAGCCCATAGAGCTGGTGACGCTGGATGTGAATATGCCCGGCATGTCTGGCCTGGCCGCCGGTGAGCGCATTCTGCAGATACGGCCGGGTATCCACGTGGTGGTGCTGACGGCCAATGTGCAGAGCAGTGTGCGCCAGCGGGCCGAGACCCTGGGCATGCACTTTCTGCAGAAGCCGGTGACCGAAGCCACCATTACCCGCCTGCTGGAGTTGGTGGAGGGCGAATGAACAACTACCTCAGCCCGCTGCAGCATGATGCGCTATGCGAGATATTCAATATCAGCGTAGGGCGTGCTGCCGCTGCCATGAGTGGATTGGTGGGCGAAGAGGTCAGCCTGTCGGTGCCGGCCATGCGGTTTTGCCGGCTCGATGAATTGAATGACCGCATAGGTTGGGCGCAGTGGCGCCATGTGGATGCCGTGGCCCAGCATTTTGCCGGCAGCTTTGATGGCGATGCCCTGCTGATGTTCGCCGACGACGATGGCGAAGAAGTGGTCCGCCTGATGCTCAACTCGCTGAAGCAGCCGGTGGATGTGGAGGCGCTGACCAGCGATGCCCTGGCCGAGGTGGGCAATGTACTGCTGACCGCCTGCCTCTCGGCCCTGGCCGATATCATGGCCGAGGATTTCGATTACTCGCTCCCCAGCCTGTGCAGCGGCAAGGGGGTGGATGTGCTGCTGCAGCGGGGAGCCGAGCCGGAATGTCAGGTGCTGTTCCTGCACATTCAGTTTCTGCTAGAAACCAAGCGCATAGAAGGTTACCTGGCGTTCTTGCTGGGGGTATCCTCGCTGGATGGCTTGCGCAACGGGGTCGACCGCTTCCTGGGACACCTGGGGGCGGCGGTCAATCACGGATGAGCGACGCCATGCGCCCCAATGAATTGAGCATGACGGTGCTGATGACACCGGACATGGCCAATTTCTCGGGCAACGTCCATGGCGGCGCCATACTTAAACTGCTCGATCAGGTGGCTTATGCCTGCGCCAGTCGCTATGCCGGCAGCTATGTGGTGACGCTGTCGGTGGACCAGGTCACCTTTGCCCAGCCTATCCATGTGGGCGAGCTGGTCACCTTTCTGGCCTGCGTCAACTACACCGGCCGCAGCTCCATGGAAATCGGTATCAAGGTGGTGGCCGAGCATGTGCGCCAGGGCAGCGTACGCCATACCAACAGCTGTTTCTTTACCATGGTGGCGGTAGACGACGACGGTAAGCCCGTGGCGGTGCCACCGCTGGCACTGGATAGTGCCGAAGCCCGTCGGCGTTATAGCGAGGCCCAGCTCAGGCGCCAGCACCGGCTGGATTATGCCGAGCAGCGCGAAGCTATGAAGCAAGGCAGCAGCCCGTCCCAGGGCTGATCAAACGACGCCCAGGCGAGCTTTGCCGGCTTGCCTACCAGTCGTTTTCATCCAGGCCCAGCACCGGTAGGCGCATGCCGGGGTCCTGCCGGTAGAACTGGCGCAATTGCTCGTAGATGGCCGGGTACTCGGCATGTAGCAGATGCGGCAACTCAAAGAAGTATTCGGATAGCACGGCAAAGAACTCGGCCGGATTGGTCGCGCCATAAGGGTCGATACGCACCGGTTCGCCGTAGTCCACCCTGCGGCGAAAATCCTGATAACCGCGCTCGAAGGCGCGGCTCCAATCGGCCTGCACCATGCCGGCATGCAAGGGTGGAAAACCATCGGCGCGGCCATTGAGCATGTCGAGTTTGTGGGCGCACTCGTGTATCACCACATTGCGGCCATCCAGTGCCGGCCCCTGGCGGCTATCGGGCCAGGACAGCAGGATAGGACCATCGCTACGTGCCATGCCCGACACATTCTGCGCACCTTCATGCATCAAGCCCTGCTCATCGCGCCAGGCTTCGCGGCTGACAAAGGCGCCGGGGTAGATCACCACGTCGTGCCAACCCTGGTAGGCCGTATCGTCGAGATTGATGATGGGCAGGCTGGCCTGTGCCGCGATGGTCAGCAAACGGTTCTGGCTTAGCGCAAAGCCATGCGCCCCACTGATGGCCTTGTGGCCCAGGAAGTGCCGCATGCGGTCTTCCAGCCTCTGCCACTCCTCTGTGCTCAGGCCTTGCAGCAATGGCATCTGCCGGCCCAGCTCCGGCCAGGCTGGGTTGGCCAGTGGGTCATGCTCGGGTTTGCGGCTGAGGAAGTTGAACATGGTGGTATCAGTAGTCGTAGTACCGATCAGATGCAGCCGTAGTTGCCAAACACAAGAGGCGTCTACACTGGTGGAATCCCGCCACCATCGCGCTGGTCATCTTGTAAGGAGCATGTCATGTCGCGTCTCGCCCGTCATACCTGCCTGATCCTTTTCACTGCTGCCGTCTGGGCCAACCCCGCCATCCGGCCGGGCATGTGGTCCATTACCAGCAAGATGAATATGGAAGGCATGAAGGTCAATATCCCGCCGACGACCGTCAAGCAATGCATGAAGCCCGAAGACGCCCAGAACATGAGCCGCCCTAGCATGCCCAAGAGCCCGGACGGCAAGCCGCCAGCCTGCACCATGCTGAGCAACAGCATGACGGGCAACACCATGGTCTACCGCATGAAATGCACAGGCGCCCAACCCAGCGAGATCAGCGGCAGCATGACCTTTGGTACCGACAGCTACAGCGGCAAGACCACCGTGGACAGCATGGGGCCGCAGGGGCGGATGCGCATGAGCACCGAGTTCAGCGCCAAGCGTTTGGGTGACTGCAAATAGCCGCAGCGATTTTTTGACAGCCTGTGTAAGAAAAGCGTGGGGGGGCAGACCAAGGTGCACGGCGGCTGCGTTCGGGCTCTGCCGGCAACACCGGATAGCCAGTGTTGCTGGCCAAACCCGATACCACACCGCCGAGTCATCCCCACCTTATACTCAGGAGCACAGCATGAACGCACGTACCCTCAAATCGGCCACTTCCTTCGCCCTCGCCGCCGGCGCCTTGGCTCTGGCTGCGGGCGCCATGGCCGCCGATGCCCCCAAGGGCTCGTCCGGCAAGGCCGTTGCCGCCAACGACAAGGTGCACTGCTACAACGTGCACGACTGCAAGGGCAATAGCGACTGCAAGACCACCGAGCATGGCTGCAAAGGCCAGAATGCCTGCAAGGGCCATGGCTTCAAGGCCGTGGCTGCCAAGGAATGCCTCAGCAAGGGCGGCACCATAGGCGACCTGTAATCGGCCATGCCAGGCACCCAGCCCCAGGCTGCCAGCCGGCGGCATGGCCTGGGTGCAGTGCACCGATAAAGCGCATTGCCTGCGCTGCGGCTGCCTGGCGGTTGCCGCAGCGATCTTCCTCTACACCGAGTTTACGCCGCCATGCCCAAACCACCCCACGCCCCAGCCGGTTTTGGCCTGGGTTTGCGCACACCGCATTACCGGGATTTCCTGGCGTCACCCCAGCCGGTCGATTGGCTGGAGATCATCAGTGACAACTTTCTGGTCGATGGCGGCAAGCCGTTGGTGATGCTGGAGCGCATCAGGCGTGACTACCCCATGGCCATGCACGGCGTTGCCATGGCCATAGGCAGTGCGCAGGGGCTGGACCAGGCTTATATCGCGCGCATCAAGCAGCTGGCAGACTGGCTGGAGCCCATGTGGGTGTCGGATCACCTGTGCTGGACCGGCTTCGCCCCCCATGTGCTGCACGATCTTTACCCGCTGCCCTATACCGAAGAATGCGCCCGCCTGCTGGTGGCGCAAATACGGCAGGCACAGGATATGCTGGGGCGCCGCCTGGTGCTGGAGAATGTCTCCAGCTACGTCGGCTACCGGGCCTCGCAGGTGCAGGAGTGGGAGTTCCTTCATCATGTGCTGGTCGAGGCCGATTGCGAGCTGCTGCTCGATGTGAACAATGTCTATGTCAGCAGCGTCAATCACGGCTTTTCGGCCCAGGCCTATCTGCAGGGCATCCCTGTGGACAGGGTGCGGCAGATCCACCTGGCCGGCCATTCGCGGGTGGATGAACACATTATCGATACCCACGACCATCCCGTCGCCGCCCCGGTCTGGCAGCTCTATGCGCAGGCTTGCCAGCGCTTTGGCCAGGTGTCCACCATGATAGAGCGCGACGACAATATCCCACCCCTGGCCGACCTGCTGCAGGAGCTGGACCAAGCCCGCACCATTGCCGCCCAGCACTGCAGCAGCGGCCATGCCGAAGTGCCCGCCTTGCCCGCGTGGCAGACCCAAGCTACCCAGCATGCCGATCTGTTGCAGAGCCAGCAGCAGGTGGCTGCGCAGGTGCTGGAGGATACCGTACAAGGCATACCAGACTGCATCGTGCCTGACGGCATCCTGGCAGGCGAGACGGGCATGGTGATCTACCACCACGCCTACCGGGCACGCCTGCTGGAGGTGCTGGCCGATAGTTATGGCAAGACCGAAGCCTATCTGGGCAGCGAGCTGTTCCAGCAACTGGCGGCGCGCTATATAGCGGACCAGCCACCGCGGCAGCGTAACCTGGGGCACTATGGCGCAGGCCTGGCCGATGTGCTGGCGCAGGCCTACCCTGACAACCTTGAGCTGGTCGATCTGGCACGGTTGGAATGGGCCTTGCGTACCGTGTTCGACGCGGCCGACCAGGCCAGTTGGGACAGACAGACCATGGCGGACGATGATGCGGAAGCCTGCCTGGGCCAGCCTGACATCGTGCACCCTACGGTCAGCCTGCTGGCGGTACACAGCAATGCCCTGGCCATCTGGCAGGCCATCGATGCCGACGAGGACGTACCCGAGGCCGAACGCTGGCCCCAGCCCCGCCAGATACTGGTCTGGCGCAAGGGCCTGCAGCCGCACTTCCGCTCGATAGGCGAGGCCGAGGCGGCGTTCCTGATGGCGCTGCAGCAGCAAGGCTGCAGCATTGCCGAGCTGGCCGATGCCTGGGGCGGCACCCCGGCACTACCCGACCCCGCCAGCCTGGCAGCTTGGTTGGCGAGCTGGTGGGATGACGCGTTGTTGAGTCGCACTGTGCCTTGCGATCAGGCAGGCGTGTCCGCCACGCCTACCGCCTCCCTGGTCAATCTGGCCTGAGCGGGCTTGGCGCCCAGTTGCTGCCAGGTCACGATCTTCAGTTCCCCCTCATAGGTCTCCACCAGGGCGGTCAGGCTCTCTACCCAATCGCCATCGTTGCAATAGAGTATGCCGTCTATCTCCCGCATCTCGGCCTTGTGGATATGCCCGCAGATCACGCCATCCAGCCCCCGTGCCTTGGCCTCGCGCGCCACGGCCTGCTCGAACTGGCTGACAAAGTTCACTGCTTTCTTCACCTTGTGCTTGAGGAACTGCGATAGCGACCAGTAGCCCAGCCCCAACTTGGCCCGCACATGGTTGAACCAACGGTTGAGCTTGAGCGTGACGGTATATGCATGATCCCCCACGATGGCCAGCCAGCGCGCACACTGGATCACCCCGTCAAACAGATCGCCATGCAGCACCAACAGGCGGCGGCCATCGGCGGTGGTGTGGATGACTTCATCCTGGATATCGATACCGCCAAACGCCAAGCCGATGAACTGTCGTACCACCTCATCATGATTGCCAGCGATATAGACCACCTGGGTGCCCTTGCGGGCCTTGCGCAGAATCTTCTGGATGACATCGTTGTGTTCTTGGTTCCAGTACCAGGAACGCTTGAGCGCCCAGCCGTCTATGATGTCGCCGACTAGATACAGATAGTCCGATTCGTTCTGCTTGAGAAAATCCAGCAGATAGGATGCCTGGCAACCGGCCGTGCCCAAATGCACGTCGGATATCCAGATGCTGCGGTAGTGGTGGCTGGCGGGCTCGCTCACGGTCAGGCCAGGTAGTTGATCTCGACCCAGCATGCCCCGCTAATGTGACAAGGCGTTGACGTGACTCAGGTCTTGCCGGAAACCTCGGTTTCCAGGCCAGGCAAGGCAGGGATGCAAGCCACGATGTGGCATGTATTTGATCTGAAGAGATAAAGGCCCGTCTAGCAAGCTATGCCGCAACGCGTTGAGGCTGCTGGCAGCGCCCTTCAGCCTGCACTATCGTAGGCCTGCCGCAACCAACCCAGCAGCGCCTCATCCACTTCCTCTGGCTGGCTCAGCCTGACCTTGTACTGGCACATGCCACCTGCCGGTAGCGCCTGCAGGCGCTCGTTCGGGCTCAGGCTCTTGTGGTTGATGCCAACCTCGACACAGGTCTTGGTCGCCGGCCCCACCATGGCAAACTGTTTCTTGCGTCGCAGGCTGACATAGGTCTTCTTGGGCGCAGTCTCAAACTCGCCAAAGCCGGCCAAGGCCGCCATGAGCTTGTCGTGGATAGGCCGCAACGCGGCTTTCGGCCCGCTGTAGAGTTCCGCCAGCACCTCATCGTCGGACAAGCCCTGGGCTGCCGCAGCGCTCGCGCCATCCGATTGCAGGGCATGGTGCACCAGGGTATTGGCATCGCCATACCCCAGGCCCAGCTCACGCTGCAGCATATCGCGCAGCTCGCCGTGCTTTTTCAGGCTGCTCTGCCGCACCAGCGCCACCAGTTCATCCAGGCGCTTGCCGCTGCGTTGCTCGATATTGGCCAGCTGCGTGGCCAGGGCCTTGGCGGTATCGCTCATCATGGGCTCCGGTTTGGGGGGTGATTACAGCTTAGTGGCTGGTTGTGGGCGTGTATGGACGAAAGCGCGAGGGGGTTGTGAGGTTTTTGGTGTTAAAATTGGCTGAAGATTAAATCGCAGGGTTGACTTTGGTCAAAATGGAACATCTATATCACTGGCGTTTGCAATGTCAACTAGGTAAATAATTTGTGATGCGCTTAATGCTAATACATATTCGGTCACCTCGAGTGTAGCTTTTCCTCCTTGGGTGCCGCCGTGACCAATTCCCTCGCCACCACTTCTAAAGGCGTAGATGCCTTCAAAAGTTTGGCATATGGCTTTGGGTACGGCTACATTGTTGGGGTATCGTAGCCACTTTATTAGGTCACCAAGTGTTGATGCTTTAGATGTGGGGAAGAGTATTTTTCCAGCTGCTTCAACTGCACATACTGCCTCCTTAATGGAGTTCTCATAATCTGGGTTGGTCGGATTTCTAAAGAATTGTAACGCTTTTTCATAGTGCCTTCTTGCACTTTGTAACTCAGGATTTCCTAAAACTACTTGTGTCCTTGTTATAAGATCTGTGGTGTGCTTTCTTCCGCGACGTCGAACAGTACCTTCGTCAAACTCATATGCCAAGCGTTCCTCAAGAAATAGGCGCTGAATTTCTCCAGCAATGTACGCTTGAATTTCGCCACGTGAAGTTTTAATTATATAATCCTCATGGTTGTCGTGATATCCAACTTCACTGGGTAAGTGTGTATATAGGCGTTCGCAGAAATCATAGCATTTTTCCCATGAAAGATTGTCAAGGGATTTTATGGCGTCGTTTTGTAATGCTTTGAGATTGGTCGCCGAATTCAAGTTATATTCAACAGGTGATAGCCTACTGATGCGGTGTAATTCGCGCGCAATGACAGCCCAGTTGGAAATATATTCGGAATCCACAAGGTCAATTAAAAGGTGAACAAGTCCAATGCGTGCTGAGGTGGGAAACTTGTTATCAATTTGGCTATGTGGTCCTGTAGTCCTAGATGAAAATGGTGGCTGGGTGGCTGTCATTTGTTTCTATCCCTATCATTGAAGGCAAGCGAGTCGTCCCAACAAAGTCTAAGTGCGTCCACTTTGATCGGACTGCTATTAAATTAGCATCGAATTGACTAAATAATAGACTACGCATAAATAAACCGCGAGCTGGGTGCGAGTTAGCAGCGCGGGTAACCATGTTGACCAGTAGTCTCCATGGAACCCCAAACCGGCCGGTAAGGAGTTTCGCTATGCATAGTCAGCACACAGCCACTCCTGGCGTTGCTGTCCGCGATCAGCCGCTCTATTGGCACAGAAACAACACCACAAGCCACGCCAACTTACTCGCAGATGCTTTATGTGGATTCTAAGTGGTATCTTAATGGTTCTTTCTGTCCCGCCACTACGGATACTCACCATGCGCTATGCCATCTTGATTGCCGGCCTGCTGTGCAGCAGTGCCTTTGCCGCCGAACCCACCAGCAGTGCCGCCACGCCAGCGGCATCGGCCAAGCTCGACTGCATGCAGCCGGAGTTCCTCGGCGCCAAGGCCAAGCCGGCCAAGATAGAAGCTTTCAACAAGCTCTATCAGGCTTATGGAGACTGTGTGAATGCGTTTATCCAGAGCCAGAATGCCATCGTGGCGGCGGCCGAGGCGCAGCGAAAACTGGAGCTGGAGCGGGCCAATGCGGCCATTGATGCTGGTAATGCGGCGACGGCGGCTTACAAGGAATACGCGGCGCGGATAGAGTTGGCCAGCAAGGGCAAGTAGGACCAAAGAGCCTGTTCACGATCTTTTCGCCCCGGCGTTCCGGGCAGTGCCGGATAGTGGACAAGGCACAAGCCGCTTCCGGTACCGGTACCGCAAGCGGCTTGTAACGCCGGTCGCTGCCGGCAGTGCCCGGAACCCGTAGGGCCGGACCGGAAAAGGGTCATGTACTGCGTTGGACTCCTTGGCAATAGCCCGTTATTGCCTGCGTCGCCCGCCTTGTACCTGACCCTTTTCCGGTCCAGCGCCGAGGCGAAAAGATCGTGAACAGGCTCTTAGCGG
>NZ_JBAMDD010000023.1:0-47154 GCF_036961565.1 Chitinimonas sp. JJ19 | reverse complement strand
GGGTGCTCAGTAACCCAGCAGACCCAACAGCATCTTGCTGGCGATAATGATAAGCAGGGCGGCAAAGCACTTCTTCAGCGTGGCCACCGGCAGCCGGTGGGCCACCGCCGCACCCAGGGGTGCCATCAGCACGCTGGCCACCACAATGCCGGCAAGCGCCGGCAGATAGACGAAACCCAGGCTCCAGGGCGGCAGCTGATCCAGCCCGGCGCCGTTGACGGCATAGCCCAGCAGCCCACCCACCGCAATGGGGAAACCCAGCGCGGCCGAGGTGCCCACTGCCGTCTGCAGCGGCACATTGCACCAGCTCATGAAGGGTACCGACAGCGAGCCGCCGCCTATGCCGACAAAGGCCGATACGCCACCTATCAGCCCGCCAGCGGCACTGAGGCCCGCCGCACCCGGCAGTTGCCGGCTGGGCTTGGGTTTGTAGCCCGACAGCATCTGCGCCGCCACCAGATAAGCAAAGGCCACGAAAAACCACTTGAGCCACAGGCTATCCACCTGCGCTGCCAGCCAGGAACCGGCAAAGGTGCCCAGCGCCAGGCCCAGCCCCATGCGCTTGACGGTAGCCCACTGCACGGCTCCCCGGCCATGGTGGGCCCGCACGCTGGAGAGCGAGGTGAACACGATGCTGGCCAGCGAGGTGCCCAGCGCCAGATGCAGCGTGTGCTGGGGCGGAAAACCGTGCTGCTCGAATACCCAGACCAGGGCCGGCACAATGATCAGGCCACCGCCCACGCCCAGCAGGCCCGCCAGAAAGCCGGCCGCACAGCCGGTGGCCAGGAAGGCCAGCAGGGTCAGGCTCATGCAGGCTCACCCAGCAGCGCCATGACGGCCCGCCAATGGGCGGGCTCCACCGGGGTGATGGAGAGCCGGTTGCCACGTGCCAGCACCAGCATGCCTTCCAGGGCTGGTGTCGCCCGCATGTCGGCGAGGCTGAGGAAACGGGTCTTCCTGACCAGGCGCACGTCCACCTGTTGCCAACGGGGCTGGGCAGGGGTGGACTTAGGGTCGTAATAGTGATGGGACGGGTCGAACTGGGTGGGGTCGGGATAGGGGCCAGAACAAACCTCGGCGATGCCTGCAATACCGGGCACAGCACAGCCAGAATGGTAGTACAGCACCTGATCGCCCTGGCACATCTGGTCGCGCATGAAGTTGCGGGCCTGGTAATTGCGCACACCATACCAACCCACGGTCTGCCCAGGCATGGCGGCCAGATCGTCGATACTCACGTCGTCGGGTTCGGCTTTCATCAACCAGTAGGCCATGGGCTTGCTCCACCGTCAAAACCCGCAGTCTAGGGCCAGTTGGGGATGGGCCACCAGATGCAGTGACCATTTCTGCAGCCCGGCCACAGTACTGAATGCCGGTGCGGCCATGCGGATGGCCCTGTCGCGGGGTGAAAAGACTTTGAACGACGCTTAAGTGCGGTACAGCGCAGCCTCGCTGACCACCCCATCCAGCGGCGCATCATGGGGCTCGCGCGGAATGGCGGCCACCCGCTGGCATTCAAAGCCCACGCCCCACAGCCTGGGCTTTTTCCATTGCTGGCGATGGGCGCGGAAGGCAAATGTGGTGTCGTAATACCCACCACCCTGCCCCAATCGCCCGCCCTGAGCATCAAAACCCACCAGCGGCAGCAGTACTAGGTCCAGCGCGCGGGCGCTGATCAGCTTGCGGGCGTGGTATTCGCGTATGCCATAGCGGTTACGGCGCCACACGCCCTGCGGGTCGGCCAGTGCAGCAAAACGCATGCGGCGGCCACGGCGTGGTACCACCGGTAGGTAGACCGCCACGCCACGCGCTTGCGCTAGGCTGATCAAGGGTGCCAGGGAGAGCTCCGACCCCAGCGCCACATAGGCGGCCAAGCGCATGCCGCGCCGCAGCAGGGGCCGCAGGCGTGCTGCCACCAGGCGTTCTGCCCGCTCGCGCTCGGCAGCGGGCACAGCCATACGCCGCCGGCGCAGTTGGCGGCGGAGCGTGGCTTTGTCGGTCATGGGTGGGGTCTGCAATGGCGGGGAAAGGGGGTCCCCGCGGGCGCCGTTCCGGCTCTCATCTTGAACCTAACGGTTCAAGTGGTCGCAAGCGGCACGCCTTCAGGTGCATCGGATAAACGATGCGCGCAACAGGCGCGGCCAGCCATACAACCCGGGTCAATATATTGGTTCAAAGAATATAGAGCCGGAACAAACGCCGCAGGGAAACTGGAAAATCTGCGGAGGAGACCTTAGGGCTAGAACAGCTGTTGCTGTTCCTTCAAGGCCTCGTCGATAGTCTCCTGCATGTGGCCGATTCTACGCCTAAAGTCGGCTACGTCAAAACCGCCTGCGATTCGGGTGCCCATGAACTCATGCGCGATATTGAGCGCAGCCATGATGGCGATCTTGTCTACCCCCATCACATTGCCGCTATCGCGTATCTCACGCATGCGCCTGTCCACGAAGGCAACGGCCTCCATCAGGGCCACTTCTTCCTCGGGCGGGCAGGCCACCCGGAACTCGCGCCCCATGATGGTCACGTCCAGCTGCTTGGCCTCGCTCATTCGGCTTCCTCCTGCGCATCGACCAGCGGCAGCTGGCCCAGCAGTGCTTCCACACGGGTCTTGGCCCCCTCCACCTTCTCGTTCAGGCGGCGGTTGTCATTCTTCAGCGTCAGCACCGTCTTGCGCAGTTCGACATTCTCGCTGCGCAGCTGCTGGCACAACATGGCCAGGGTCTTGATGCGGTCTTCCAGGCTGTTGAGTTCGGCTTCCATGACGTTCCGGGCTGATGTCCTGCGGCAAATTCTAGTCGATTTTTGCGGGCGTGGCCCGTCGTAGCGTATCCAGCTTGCTGCACAAGGCCGTGGCAGCCGCCAGGAGGCGCGGCCCGGGGCGGCCCAGGGTATCGGGCTCCACGCTCAGGTAGGCTGGCTTGAACGGCAACCTGCGCCATTGCCCCAGCCATTGCTCGGCCGCAGCCGGGTCGGCCAGGGCCACCACGGCATCGGGCCGCATGGCCAGCAGTGATTCGGCCGACAGCAAGGGCACCGCAGCACGCTCGGTACCAAAGGGATTCCGGGTGCCGCAGGCGCGAAACACCGCTGCCACGAACTGCTGGTCGTTCACCGTCATGGCCGGTTCGTGGCCTACCTGGGGCACCACCCTCAGTATGGCGCTGCCGGCATAGCGCTGCTCCAGGCTGCGCCAGGCCGATTCAAACTGCTGCGCCGCCAGATCGGCTTGCCCTGCCAAGCCGGCCAACTTGCCCAGATCACGCATGGCAGCGGGTATGGCCGACACCCTGGCCGGCTGGCTGGCATACACGACTATGCCCAGCTCACGCAGCCGCGCCGTCGCCTGGCCGGCCTGCGGGCCTTCCCAGGCCACAACCAGATCAGGCCGCAAGGCCACGATGCTCTCTACATTGAAGGCACCATACAGGCCCACGGCCGGCAGCCGGGCGGCCGCCTGCGGGTAATCGCTGGCGCCGTCGCGGCCCACCAGCTTGCCGCCGGCACCGATGGCATACAGCAGCTCGGTGGCATGGGGGCTAAGGCTAACGATGCGCTGGGCCGGCTGGGCCAGTTGCACCGCCTTGCCAGCGTCGTCCTGCACGGTCACGGCCGCCAGGGCCGGCAGGCACAACAGCCAGGCCAGCCAGGCCCGCTTCACGGCTGCGCCTCGTCCAGCGTACCCGCCTGGGCATCCGGTACGCCCAGGTGGGCGTCGGGCTCGTCCTCACCCAAGTCCAGGTCCAGGCTATCGGCTGGTCTTTCCAGCGAGATACGGCCCAGGGTGGCCGCGCGGAAGTCCGTCAGTATCCGCTCGGCCGCTTTCTGCGCATCAATGCGGTTGCCCGACTGTACGCAACCGAGCGCACGGGCAGCCTGCTCGAACAGCACATCGCCCGGGGCGGCCAGGTCGGGCAGCTTGTAGCGGCCACGTATCACCTCGGGGTAGTGCAGCGCCAGCCAGCCCATGGCATACCAAGCCACTTCCTCGGCATCGAAGGCATTGCGGCCTATGGTGCCCGACAGCGCCAGTTTGTAGCCGTCGTTGTTGGAGGCAATCTTGGGCCACATCATGCCGGGGGTATCGACCAGGATGGTGCCGTCGGGCAGTTCAATACGCTGCTGCGACTGGGTCACGCCCGGGGTATCGGCCACCTTGGCCAGCTTGCGCTTGGCCAGGGCATTGATGAGGGTGGACTTGCCCACATTGGGCACGCCCAAAATCATGGCCCGCACCGGTTTCTCACCACCGGTGCGATGCGGCACCAGTTGGCGGCAGGCGGCCAGTACCTTGGCGGTATCACGCAGCTTGCCGGCCTCGTCCATGGTCAGCACGGCCGTATTGGCCTCCTGCTTGAAATGCTGCACCCAGGCGGCAGTCACCTTGGGGTCGGCCAGATCGGCCTTGTTCAATATCTTCAGGCTGGGCCGCTGCCGGTGCACCCGTAGCTCGTGTATCAACGGGTTGGTGGTGATCCGGGGCAGCCGGGCATCCAGCACCTCGATCACCATATCCACCTTGGCCATGGTCTCGGCGATCTGCTTCTTGGCCTTGTTCATATGGCCGGGGAACCACTGGATCGCCATAGCTGTGCTCGTCTCGTTTCAAAGGGCGCGGATTATAACGCCGGCAGCGAAAGCACCGGAAAATCAATACAATACCGCCTTTCGCAACTTTAGCAGGCTCTGGCGCTCTATTGCGCCATGATCCAGCATTCCGCGGTACATTCCCAACCATGAAACCCCTCGTCAAATTGGGCCTGGGCCTGGCTATTGCCGGCGCCATCGCCACCTTCTTCTTTGCCGACAACCTGGGCCGCAGCGCCGCCCCGGCCGTGCAATACACCTCGCTCAAGGGCGAACAGCTCACCCAGGCCAGCCTGAAGGGCAAGGTGGTACTGGTGAATTTCTGGTATCCCAGCTGCGTAGGCTGCGTCAGCGAGACTCCCAAGCTGGTCGCCACCCACCACAAATTCAAGGGCCGCGATTTTGCGACCGTGGGCGTGACCATGAATATCGACCCGCCCCAGGTCATCAACGCCTTTGCCGAGCGGTTCCAGATACCCTATTTCATCGCCCTGGATATCGACGGCAGCATCGCCCAGCGCTTTGGCGACGTCCGGCTGGCCCCCACCAGCTTCCTGATCGACAAGCAAGGCCGCATCGTCCGGCGCTACCTGGGCGAACCCGATTTCGAGCAGTTGCACGCCCTGATCGAGGAAAAACTCAAGGAAAGCTGAACGCCGGTGGCAAGACACCTGTCCCAACCCTATCAAGTGCGCCTGCAATGCCCGATTGGTACGGGCGTTCCAAGCTGACAAACGGCCGCTTATAGCGGCCGTTTGGTTGTGGGCTTGTGGCTAGCAGCACCTATGCTCATATGACAGGTATTACCGCCACATACCGAGCCTTCCGGAGGATGCAATGATTTCGTGGAAAAACCACTTCCTGTACCAGGCCGACTACCAGCACTGGGCCAGCGACAAGCTGTTCGAAAGCCTGGACAAGCTATCGGACGAAGCGCGCAAGCGCGATGAGGGGCTGTTCTTCAAAAGCGTGCATGGCACGGTCAACCACCTGCTGGTCACCAACCTGATGTGGTGGGGGCGCCTGCGGGGCGAACCGCAGGATCTGCGGCCCGATCAGCAGCTGTATGAAGACTGGCGCGAACTGAAGCAGGCCCTGAAGCAAACCCTGCGGCAAACCCAGCACTGGCTGCAGGCGCAACCGGCCGAGTTCTTTGAAGGCGAGCTGCGCTACCGCACCACCTCGGGTAAGGAACACACCCTCTGGGTGCATGACATCCTCACCCATATCGCCACCGACTGCGCCCACCAGCGCGGCCAGGCCTCGGCCGCCGCCACCCGCCTGGGCGCCCCGGCACCGGAGATGGACTACAGCTACTACCGGCGTGAGATGCAGGACAGCCTGGCGAATGCGCGGGTGGCGGCAAACGGCTGAGAAAGCGCCTGATAAACCCGACCATCCAGCATGTACTCACCACCCTCGCCATTCGCGGGGGTGGTCGATCAATGAAGCGCGCCAGGGTACCGGCACGCAATCACAGCCGTCTCCACTGCCTGCTCCGCGTAATCAGTTATCAAATCAATCATAATCGCGCCATGTGTGCGCATACCGCCCATATCAGCAGCGCCAAGCTGCCCCACCCTCCCCCATCTGGGTGGCCCACTCCCTGCCGCCAGCTAACCAACATTTTGCTGTTTGCCCTGGCGGGTCACTTTGGCTCGATCAACGACACCTATGCATCACAACGCTACACCCATAGCCGCTTCCCCCTATCTGGAGAAACTGGACAGAACCGCTTTTGAACGGGCTCTCAGTCATGGCCGCGGCGCAGCCATGCTGCATGTGCAGGCGTTTGGTCTGGACGGCATAGCCGACCTGGTTCTGACGGCTTGCCTGCATGACACAGCCTACGACTCGCAATGCGAAGCTGAACGCTCCTCCTGGCTTTACGCGATGTTCAAGACCTCCCCTCACTACAGCCAATTCGCTGCAGCTATCGTGGCCGCGCTGGCAGAGGCATCCGATCAGCACTCACTCGAGCAGATCTGCAATCTCGCCGGTCTGATGGCACTCGATGGCGACAGCAATGCCGCAAATGCGCTGCGTAACTTTGTCTGGGGACAGGACTTCTCGAATGAGGGTAATCAGTACGGCGGCCAAGCCCTCGCTGCACTGGACGGACTTTGCGCCATAGAGGAGCTGGCCCGTCGATTTGGTAGGCTCTTGCAGCAATTACCCAATGCCTGGGTGGATGACCTGGATCACCTGACGGAAAAATCAGGGAACTACGACGCGGCGCTCAGCACCTTGACCGCAAAGTCGGAACAGGATGATGCTATTGCGGCCTATGTTCTGCGGCATACCCAGGAATTGGCCGAGCGCCTGGCACAGCAGGCCAAGCCTGATGAGGTGCGAAAAAGAGAAGCCAGCCAACGAGTACGGCAGCAATCCCCGCTCGCAACCATGCTTTCCGCGGCAGAAGCCGGCAAGGGAGAGCGGCCCAGTTTCTACCTAGTGTTTGGTCGCTGGGCCACCGATGAAGAGCTAGGTATCGTGTACCAACACTTGCTGGCGACCAACTCGGCGGAAACTCGTTTGCGCCTGCTATGGGTTTTCAGAAAAGCACCGCTACCCAGCTTACCCCCCCAAATCTGGGAGTGGGTCGCAGACAGCGATTCGCGTCTTCGCGAAGCAGCGCTATATGCAATGGCCCAGCTTAGCGACGCCCGTATAGCGGTATGGGGACGTCAGCAACTCCGCGATCCCACCTTCTCCGAGGCTGACGCAGATGTGCTTGAGCTTTTTGCAAAGAACTATCAGGCCGGGGATGAGGTTTTGATCATGTCCGCACTACAAAAGCTGAAACTGGATGATGATGGGCTGCACGATATCGGCTTAGCTGCGCTACGCGTTTGTGACGGAAACACTAACCCTGCGCTGGCGGGCTTAGCGGAATGGGTATACAGGACCAATCCCTGCTCATTGTGTCGGCACAGCGCACTGGCATGGCTCCAACAGGCTGCGAGCCTACCTCTGGATATTGCCGAAGATGGTCGCCATTGCGCTGCCCCTGACACCCAAGCGCTGGCACAGACCACAAGCGGCTAAACATAGCGATCGGCTTTACGCCATGAAAAACGCCACCCCGAAAGGTGGCGTTGTTCATTGCTGGTTCCAGCCTGTCACAGCCTTACCGGTGCCGGCTTGGCAGCCGCTGCGGCGGGGGCAGCCGTGCCTTGGTATTGCTTGAGCTTGGCATCCCAGTCGCGCTTGACCGTGTCGTAGGCCGCCAGCTTGATATGGCCGTAACCACGGATTTGCTGGATCAGGCCGACAATATCGGCAGCCTGGGCCAGCTTTTCGCCGCTCAAGCCAGCCAGCAGTGTTTCCAGGCCTTGCTCGAACTCGGTGATCAGGCGGCGTTCCATCTTGCGGTCTTCGGCGTAGCCAAACAGGTCCAGCTTGCCGCCACGCAGGCCCTTCATCTTGGCCAACATGCCGAACGCGCCCATCACCCAGCCGCCGAGCTTGAACTTCTTGGCCTGGCCGTTCTTGGCCAGCCATTGCAGCCAGGTCGGGCCCAGGCTGAAGTTCAGGGTATAGCTGCCGTCGAACTGCTCGGCCAGTTGCTTCCTGAATTCGCCATCGGTGTAGAGCCGCGCTACTTCATATTCGTCCTTGTAGGCCAATACCTTGAAGTAGGCCCGGGCAGCCGCCCAGGTCAGCAGCTCGGATTCGGGCGCGACGCGGCGTTCTGCATTGCGCACCTTGTCCACCATGGCACTGTAGCGGGCAGCATAGGCTGCGTCCTGGTACTGGGTCAGGTCGGCTACGCGGCGGGCGATGAATTCGTCCAGGGTCTGGTTGGCCAGCTTGATGGCCTCGCGCACCTGCGGGAAGGCGATCTTCTCGACCATGACGCGGTCCACTGCGGCATGGCGGCCCCAGACAAAGGCCTGCTGGTTCATGGCCACGGCAGCGCCGTTCAGTTCTATGGCCTGCATGATGGACTCGCCCGTCACCGGGATCAGGCCCTTCTGCCAGGCAAAGCCGAGCATGAACATATTGGTGGCGATGGAATCACCCATCAGCGCAGTGGCGATCTGGGTGGCATCCACCTGGTCGAAATGCGCCTCGCCCACGGCCTGCTTGACCGTATTCAGCATGGAGCTGGCGGGGAACTTCATGTCCGGTTTCTTGGTGAAGTCGCCGGTAGCCGCCTCGAAGCCATTGAGCAGCGCGTAGGTATGGTTGTGCCGCATCTTGCCCAGGCAATCATTGGTGGCGGTCACCACCATGTCGCAGCCCAGCACCACGTTGGCGTCGCCCGCGGCAATGCGCACCGCGTGCAGCTTGCTCTGCTCGCTGGCAAAGCGCAGGTGTGTGGTCACCGCGCCGCCCTTTTGCGCCAAACCAGTCTGGTCCAGCACGGTCGAGCCTATCTCGTCGATGCGGGCAGCCATGCCCAGCACGCCGCCAATAGTCACCACGCCGGTGCCGCCCACGCCGGTCACCAGCACGCTCCAGGGGTGGTCCAGGCCGGGCAGGACGGGCTCCGGCAGCGCCGGCAGGGTGGCATAGGCTTCGGCACCCAGCTTGGAGCGCTTGGGTTTGACCTCGCCTTCCAGCGTGACAAAGCTGGGGCAATAGCCCTTGAGGCAGCTGAAGTCCTTGTTGCAGCTGGACTGGTCGATCTTGCGCTTGCGACCGTATTCGGTCTCGGCCGGGATCACCGACAGGCAGTTGGACTGCTTGGAACAGTCGCCGCAGCCTTCGCACACGCGCTCGTTGATGAACACGCGGCGGGGCGGGTCTATCATCTTGCCGCGCTTGCGCCGGCGACGCTTCTCGGCGGCGCAGGTCTGGTCGTGGATCAGGATGGTGACGCCGGGCAGCTCGCGCAGCTCGCGCTGGATACGGTCCAGCTCTTCACGCGGGTGGACGGTGATGCCGGCCGCCAGGCCGGTCACGCCCTGGTATTTCTCCGGCTCGTCGGTGGTGATGATGATCTTGTTGACGCCTTCGGCCTCCAGCTGGCGGGTCAGCATGGGGACAGTCAGCGTGCCGTCCACAGACTGTCCGCCGGTCATGGCCACGGCGTCGTTGTAGAGCAGCTTGTAAGTGATGTTGAGCTTGGCGGCCACGGCCTGGCGTATGGCCAGGATGCCGGAGTGGAAGTAGGTGCCGTCGCCCAGGTTCACGAACATGTGCTTGGTGTCGGTAAACGGCTGGATACCGGCCCAGGTGACGCCCTCGCCACCCATCTGGCTGAACATCTTGGTACCCGGCGTCACCCACATGGCCATGTAGTGGCAGCCGATACCGGCCAGGGCCAGCGAGCCCTCGGGCAGCTTGGTGGAGGTGTTGTGCGGGCAGCCTGAGCAGAAGTAGGGCTGGCGCAGGATGATGTCGCGCGGCTTCTTCAGCGCATGTTCCTTCTCGTCGAGGAAGCGCAGGCGCTCTTCGATGACTTCGCTGGTATAGAAGCGGGCAATGCGGCTGGCAATCACCTTGGCGATCATGGCCGGGGTCAGCTCGCCAGCAGCCGGCAGCAGCCAGTTGCCTTCGGGCAGGGTCCATTCGCCCTTTTCGTCGAACTTGCCGATCACGCGGGGGCGGACTTCCTCGCGCCAGTTGTAGAGCTGTTCCTTCAGCTGGTATTCCAGCACCTGGCGCTTTTCTTCCACCACCAGGATTTCATCGAGGCCCTCGGCAAAAGCGTGGGTGCCTTCGCTCTCCAGCGGCCAGGTCAGGCCAACCTTGAAGATACGCAGGCCGATATCGGCTGCCAGCTTTTCGTCTATGCCCAGGTCGTCCAGCGCCTGCATCACATCGAGGTAGCTCTTGCCCGAGGTCATGATGCCCAGGCGCGGCTTGGGCGAATCGACCACGATGCGGTTGAGCTTGTTGGCACGCACATAGGCCAGCACGGCATACAGCTTGTGGTGCAGCAGGCGTTCTTCCTGCTCCAGCGGTGGGTCGGGCCAGCGGATATTAAGGCCGCCCTCGGGCATCTTAAAGTCGGTGGGCAGCACTGGCTGCACCCGGTCCGGGTCGATATCGACTATGGCCGACGATTCCACCGTGTCAGAGATCGCCTTGAGCGTGACCCAGCAGCCGGAGTAGCGGCTCATGGCCCAGCCGTGGATGCCGAAATCGAGGAATTCCTGCACGCCGGCCGGATTGAGCACGGGCACCATGAAGGCGTCGAAGGCGTGGTCGGTCTGGTGTGGCAGGGTGGACGACTTGGCCGCATGGTCATCACCAGCAATCAGCAGCACGCCACCGTGCTGGCTGGAGCCCGCTGCATTGCCGTGACGGATAACGTCGCCGGAGCGGTCCACGCCTGGGCCTTTGCCATACCACATGGCAAACACACCGTCGTAACGGGCGCCAGGGAACAGGCCAACCTGCTGCGAGCCCCACACTGCGGTGGCGCCCAGGTCTTCGTTCACGCCTGGGGTAAAGACGATGCCGTGCGGCTCGAGGTATTTCTTGGCGCGGGCCAGCTCCTGATCCAACCCGCCCAGGGGGGAGCCGCGATAGCCGGAGATAAAGCCAGCGGTATTGAGGCCAGCGGCCTGGTCTCGCTGGTGTTGCAACATGGGCAGGCGCACCAGCGCCTGAGTACCGGTCATGAAGGCGCGGCCCTTGGCCAGCGCGTACTTATCGTTAAGGGAAACGATATTTCCCATGATGTCTCCTTCTTTTTGGCTGCAGGCCGCCTGCTCGATAGGCTGCGGTCGTGGCTAGCTTCGTTGTAGCTTGTGGCTGGGCGAAGCGGGATCCTATCGCCATCGAACATGCACACAATGGCAGGTAGGCCTGGCTACGACGACAGCGATGCGCGCGCATTCTAGGCGCTTTTTTGAGCAAATGCTCGGCTTATTTGACGTTAACGTCAATTGCGGGTTTTAACACACCTAGCAAGTGCTCGATTGACTACTTACTGATTAGTAAGTATCTTGCCTATCAAAGACTTGGCGAATAAATATCGTAAGGGTCATGGAGGCAAGATGAGCATCGAATCCACACTGGAAATCCACACTGCCGATGGCTATCCGCTGGCGGCGCGGCTGTATCGCCCTGATGGTGAGACACGCGGCGTCGTTCTACTGGTTTCGGCCATGGGCGTGCCGCAAAGTTTCTATGCGCCGTTCGCCCGTTGGCTGGCCCAGCAGGGCTGGACAGCACTCAGCTTTGACTACCGTGGCATGGGCGATTCGCGCCATGTGCCGCTGCCCAAGCTGGAAATCGACGTCATGGGCTGGGGCCAGCACGACTGCGCCGCCATGCTTGAGTCCGCCCAAGCCCAGGCACCGGGCAAGCCGCTGCTGTGGATAGGCCACAGCCTGGGCGGCCAGCTACCCGCCTTCACGCCCAACATCAACCAGGCCAGCCGCATCCTGACCATTGCCGCCGGCAGCGGCTATTGGCTGGAAAATGCCTGGGCGCTGAAGCGCCGCGCCTGGTTGCTATGGTTTTTCTTCGCCCCGCTGCTGACGCCTATCTGGGGCTATTTCCCCGGCCGTCGCCTCAATATGGTGGGCGACCTGCCCCGTGGCGTCATGCAGCAGTGGCGCCGCTGGTGCCTGCATCGCGACTACGCCGTAGGGGTGGAAGGCGAAGCGGTACGCCAGCGCTTTGCCGCCGTACGAACGCCCATCGTGTCGCTGGGTTTCACCGACGACGAAATGATGTCGCAGCGCAACGTGGCCTCACTACATGGTTTTTACACCGGCAGTACACTTAGCCGTCAACGCTATACCCCGCAGGAGCTGGGCCTCAAGCGCATCGGTCACTTTGGCTTCTTCCGCAAGGAAAACCAGGCTGCCCTGTGGCAGCGGCTGATCGCCCCCGAACTGACAGCGCTCAGCGCTTGAACTACCTTTGATTGAATCATAGATAAATCGCCGGCCAAGCCCCGGCGCCAACCCTACCGTACTGGAGCCCATGATGTCGCACGCCCGCTACCCCCACCTGCTTGAACCCCTGGACCTGGGCTTCACCACGCTAAAGAACCGCGTGTTGATGGGGTCCATGCATACCGGCCTGGAAGAGTCGCCCAATGGCTTCGAGCGCATGGCCGCTTTCTATGCCGAGCGCGCCGCTGGCGGCGTGGGCCTGATCGTGACCGGTGGCGTGGCCCCGAACGAGGCTGGCCGCGTCTATGAAGGCGGCGCCATGCTGCATAACGCCGACGAAGTGGCGCACCATCGCATCGTCACCGATGCCGTGCACCAGGCTGGCGGCAAGATCTGCCTGCAGATCCTGCATACCGGCCGCTACAGCTTCCAGCCCAAGCCGGTCGCCCCCTCGCCCATCACCTCGCCCATCGCCTTCTACGAGCCGATCGAGATGACCAACGAGCAGATACTGCAGACCATAGACGAGTTTGCCCGCTGCGCCGAGCTGGCCAAGGAAGCCGGCTACGATGGCGTGGAAGTGATGGGCAGCGAGGGCTACCTGATCAACCAGTTCATCGCCGAAAAGACCAACAAGCGTACCGACCGTTGGGGCGGCAGCTACGAAAACCGCATGCGCTTCCCTATCGAGACTGTCCGCGCCGTGCGCGAACGGGTAGGCCGCGACTTCATTATCATCTACCGCCTCTCCATGCTGGATCTGGTGGACAACGGCTCGGTGCTGGACGAGACCATACAGCTGGCCCAGGCCGTGGAAGCCGCCGGCACCACCATCATCAATACCGGCATAGGCTGGCATGAGGCCCGCATCCCCACCATCGCCACCATGGTGCCGCGCGCCGGCTTTACCTGGGTAACCCGCAAGCTCAAGGGCAAGGTCGGCATTCCCTTGGTCACCACCAACCGTATCAATATGCCGGACGTGGCCGAAGAAGTGCTGGCACGCGGCGATGCCGACATGATCTCGATGGCCCGCCCCTTCCTGGCCGACAGCGACTGGGTGAAGAAGGCCGAGGAAGACCGTGCCCTGGATATCAACACCTGCATAGGCTGTAACCAGGCCTGCCTCGACCATATCTTCCAGGCCAAGATGACCACCTGCCTGGTCAACCCGCGAGCCTGCCACGAGACCGAGCTGAACTACACCCCCACCCAGCAGCAAAAGCGTCTGGCCGTGGTCGGCGCCGGCCCCGCCGGCATGGCCTTCGCATCGGTCGCCGCCCAGCGCGGCCATGATGTCACCCTGTTTGAATCCGCCAGCGAGATAGGCGGCCAGTTCAACGTGGCCAAGCAGGTGCCTGGCAAGGAAGAGTTCCACGAGACCCTGCGCTACTTCAAGCGTCGGCTGGACCAGACTGGCGTCAAGATCAGGCTGAACCACCGCGCCACGGCCGCCGAGCTGGGCGAATTCGACGAAGTCATCCTGGCTACCGGCATCGCACCGCGCAAGCTGGATATTGCCGGCATAGACCACCCCAAGGTGCTCAGCTATCTGGACGTGTTGCGCCACAAAAAGCCTGTGGGCGAGAAGGTCGCCATCATCGGCGCCGGCGGTATCGGCTTTGATACCGCCGAATACCTGACCACCGAAGGCGTGCCTACCAGCCTGGATGTGGACGGTTTCCTGAAGGAATGGGGCATAGACAAGACCCTGACCGAGAAGGGTGGCCTGGCCACCGCCGGCGTACAGCCCCATCCCTCGCCACGCAAGGTCTGGCTGCTGCAGCGCAAGAGCAGCAAGGTCGGCGACGGCCTGGGCAAGACCACCGGCTGGATCCATCGCCAGGCCCTGAAGATGAAGCAGGTAGAGATGGTCTCGGCCGTGCAGTACGACAAGATCGACGATGCCGGCCTGCATATCCGCATCAAGGACAAGGCCGAGATATTGCCGGTGGACAACGTCATCATCTGCGCCGGCCAGGAGCCGCTGCGCGAGCTGGAAGAAGCCCTCAAGCACGCCGGCAAGACCGTGCACCTGATCGGTGGCGCCGATGTCGCCGCCGAACTGGATGCCAAGCGCGCCATCAACCAGGGCTCGCGCCTGGCAGCCACGATCTGATCACGGCACCCTGCCCTCGCCAGATACGCATCTGGCAGCTGACCACCCCCGGCCCAGTCCGGGGGTTTTTCATGCCCGCGCGGGCTCACTCAGAAGCGTATCTGCCCCCGCAGCATCTGCCAGAACATCACCCAATCACCCATCAGGCTATAGAGCGGGTGCTTGAAGGTGGCCGGCCGGTTCTTCTCGAAGAAGAAATGACCTGCCCAGGCAAAACCATAGCCTATGACCGGCAACAGCCACAGCAAAGCGGCCTGACCACGCAGCAGGGCCGCCAGCAATAGCAGCAGCACCAAGGTGCTGCCGACAAAATGCAGCCGTCTGCAAGTGCGGTTCTGGTGCTCGCCCAGGTAATAGGGGTAGAAATCCTTGAAGCTGGCGTAGGGCATGGCGCGTACCTTCTGAAGGTCGGGTAGGTTGAATGTAGCGCTCAGAGCGGCAGCTGCGCCAGCCCCTTGGATTCGCGATATGGTTTACGCTACAGACCCAGAATACTCCCCAAGCAAAGGCTGAAACATGCGCTTCCGACAGATGCCGCTGACCCTGAAACTGACCCTGCCTCTCTGCCTGCTGGTTTGCATCAGCAGCGTCGCCCAGGCCCTGTTGACGCTGCCGGCGTTGCTGCTGTTCATGGATCTGGCCCCGGAGCCCGCTGATCGCCTCGTGCTGTTCCTGCCGGTGGCGGGGCTGCTGCTGCTGGCCATGTTTGCCTGCTTCAGTTTTCTGCGCATCCTGCTGCGCCATTCACGGCTGTTTGCCCGGCTGTTCCTGATGGTGATGTTCGGCCTCTCGGCAGTTGCCCTGCTGCTCACACCAGCAGGGCAGCTCAGCGAGCTGCTGTGGGGCGTGCTGTGGCTGGCCCTGCTGGCCACCCTGTTCTTTACCATACCCCGCCATAGCCCCGATGCCGGCTAGCGCCCGCGCACGATGGCGGGCTGGTCAACCACAGTGCAGATGAACTGGTGCGCGCCAGGCGCTAGGATGTAGAGTCGTACAGCCTGCTCTGTGTAGTCAGACTGTAGCAAGCCTGCCTTAGCATGCGCCTGTTGGCCTAGCCTCAGGCCGTCCACGCTAACGCATCTTCAATATGATGGTTAACGGGAGTATTCCTTGCATGGACAAAAGCCTGCCTGTTTATCGCGTTGTGGCTGCCGGTCGCGGCTGGGACTGGATCGTTCAGGGTTTCGAGCTGTTCAAGCGCAACCCGGGTATCTGGGTGGCGATTACGGTGATCTGGATACTGCTCAATATGGCAGCCAGCATCACGGGCGCCGGTGCGCTGGCTGCCCCCCTGTTCGCTCCCGTGCTGCTGGGCGGCATGCTCATAGGTTGCGCCCGGCTGGTGCGCGATCAGGAGCTGGAGATCAACCATCTGTTTGCCGGTTTCAAGCAACCCTTCCTGCCCCTGCTGGGCGTGGGGGTGGGCCTACTGATCGCGCAATGGGCGGTGGCGCTGATTGCCGGCATGCTGGCCCTGATGTTGGGCGCCGGTACCTTCCTCAGTGGCGCCACCCTCAGCGGTTCCGCCTCCGAAACCGCCATCGCGGCCAGCGTGCTGGCTGGCCTGGGTATCAGCATCCTGGTGGTAGTGATGGTTGCCCTGCTGCTGTATGGCGTGGTGCTGATGGCCTTTACCTTCGCCCCCGCCTTGGCGGTGCTGGGCAATGTGGCGCCGATAGCCGCCATCCAGAGTTCGTTCAAGGCCGCCTGGGCCAACTGGCGGCCGCTGACCATCGCCGGCTTGATAGCCCTACCCCTGTGCATCATTGCGGCCATACCGCTGATGCTGGGCTACCTGGTGCTGATACCCGTGCTGATAGGCGCCAGCTACGCAGCCTATCGCGATATCTACCCAGACCTGCCAGAGCAACTGGCCGAGGACACCCCGTGAGCTCAACCGAAGAGAGCCCCTTCAAGGGCAAAACCGGCCTGCGCCGATTGATCAACGCAACCGGCTATTCCCTGGATGGCTTCAAGGCCGCCTGGCAGCATGAATCGGCTTTCCGCCAGGTCTGCCTGCTGGCGCTGGCTGGCATCGCCCTGGCGCTATGGCTGCCGCTGCCACACTGGGCCAGGGCACTGATCGTGTTCGCTCACTTCCTCAGCGTGGTGGTGGAGCTGCTCAACTCCGCCATCGAAGCCGCCGTGGACCACACCTCGCTGGACCACCACACCCTCGCCAAGCGCGCCAAGGACCTGGGCAGTGCCGCCCAGCTGTTCAGCCTGATCAATATGGCCTGCCTGTGGGCCTTTGGTCTGATCAATCTGTGAGAGCCTGGATGGATTGATGTCATCGCTGCATGATGGGCAGTGCGGGCGCCAGGGTAACCCTGGCGCTTAACGCCTGCACAGCCTGAACCCGTAGGCTCTCCCTTGATTGAATCCACACCCCCCGCCCTCGCCGCCGCGAGGGGGCCTCGCTGACGCTCGTTGTCGTGCCTTTCATGGGCTGAGGGCATCAATGAATATAACGCCAGAGCAGGCGCCAGGGATACCCTGGCGCTAAACGTCAGCGCAGCCTGAACCGACAGGCTCTCCCCTTGATTGAGTCCACTCCCCCCGCCCTCGCCGCCGCGACGGAAGTCCACGTTGCACGGTGCGTGGAGGGAGCCTCGCTGACGCTCGTTATCATTCTGAATACGCTTCAGCGCCTGTTATGGACTCCAGTCATCGCTGCATGACGGGCAGTGCGGGCGCCAGGGTAACCCTGGCGCTAAACATCAGCGCAGCCCGAACCCGTAGGCTCTCCTCTTGATTGAGTCCACTCCCCCGCCCTCGCCGCCGCGACGGAAGTCCACGTTGCACGGTGCGTGGAGGGAGCCTCGCTGACGCTCGTTGTCGAGCCTTTCTGGGCTGAAGGCATCGATGGGTGTAACGCCTGAGCAGGCGCCAGGGAGACCCTGGCGCTGGACTTAAGCGTAGCCTGATAGGGTGGGCTCTCCCCTGATTTATCCCACACCCCCCGCCCGCGCCGCCGCGCGGGAGCCTCGCTGACGCTCGTTATCTTTCTGAATACGCTTCTGCGCCGGTTACGGACTCAGGTCATCGCTGGGCGACGGCGGGCAGGAGTACGGTCAGCGCAGTCCGGCCAGCCGGCTGATGGCGGCGTCCAGTGTCTGCTGCTGCTTGGCAAAGCAGAACCGCACAATATGGTGATCTCGCCCATCGGCATAGAAAGCCGATACCGGGATGCTGGCCACGCCGTGTTCGCGGGTCAGCCATTCGGCAAAGGCCAACTCGCCCAGATCGTGCCGTATGGCGGAGTAATCGACCAGCTGGAAATAGGTGGATGCACTGGGTAGCAGGGTGAAACCCGCCGCCTGCAGGCCTGCTGCCAGGTGATCGCGCTTTTGCTGATAGAAGGTCGCCAGGCCCTGCCAGTGGGCTGCCTGCTGCAGATGCTTGGCCAGGGCGTGCTGCATGGGGGTGGAGACGGAGAACACCAGGTACTGGTGCAGTTTGCGGAATTCCGCCATCAAGGCCGGGGCGGCCACGCAGTAGCCTACCTTCCAGCCGGTGGCATGGAAGGTCTTGCCAAAGGAGTACACGGCAAAGCTGCGTGGGCGTAGCTGCGGGTGGCTGAGCACGCTGGCATGCTGCTGGCCGTCAAACACCAAATGCTCGTACACCTCATCACTGAGTACCAGCAGGTCGTGCTGTTCGGCAATGCCGGCCAGGGCATCGAGATCAGCACGGGAGAAGATGCTGGTGGCCGGATTGTTGGGGTTGTTGACGATGATCAGTCGAGTGCGCGGGGTCACGGCAGCGGCCACGGCCTGCCAATCCACGGCGAAGCGCGGCGGCGCCAGGCTGATACGGACGGGCACCGCGCCCTGCGCCACGATGGCAGGCGCGTAGCTATCGTAGGCCGGCTCCAGGATGATGGCCTCGTCACCCGCCCGCAACACCGTGGCAATGGCGGTATAGAGCGCTTGGGTGGCACCGGCAGTGATGGTGATCTCACGCTCCGGGTCGACCACCAGACCCGCGCTGGCTTCGAACTTGTGGGCGATGGCCTGGCGCAGCAACGGCAGGCCTGGCATAGGGGCGTACTGATTGTGCCCGGCCTGCAGCGCAGCACTGACACCTTCCAGCAAGGCGGCATCGCAGGCGAAATCGGGAAAGCCCTGCGACAGGTTGATGGCACCGGTCTCTGCCGCCAGTGCACTCATGCGGCTGAAGATGGTGAGGCCGAGATCGGGGAACTTGGACTGTAAGGGCATGGCGGCAGGGCCTTAGGGTAGCAACCCAGCCATGCTGCCCGTGCTCGGGGCTACTGCCAAATAGCCATTGGCAATGAGCTGAAAACCGTCTGCACCAAGGCAGTGCGCGTATCCGGCGCCACAAAGAAAAACCCCGCGCAAGGCGGGGTAAGTCTTTCGAAAGTACCGCTTTCTCGGGCGGCGGCAAACCGAATCAAGCTCACGCGTATATTCTCAGATACGACTAAATTCTGATAGTTCAGTATAGTCTTTCAAAACAAGATTTTATTGCTTTATTATTTTACCACAGCTGCCAGCTCGCCGCGCTTGTAAAGATCAGACATCTTCTCCATGGAGATCGCCTTGATCTTGCTGGCCTGGCCGGCACAGCCAAACGCCTCGAAGCGGGCCTTGCAGATGTCCTTGGCCGCGCTGGTCGCTTCCTTGAGGAACTTGCGTGGATCGAACTCGCTCTTGTGCTGGGCCAGGAAGCGGCGGGTAGCGCCGGTCATGGCCAAGCGGATGTCGGTATCGATATTGATCTTGCGCACGCCGTACTTGATGCCGGTGACAATCTCTTCCACCGGCACACCATAGGTTTCCTTCATCTCGCCGCCAAACTCGCGAATGATGTCCAGCCATTCTTGCGGCACCGAGCTGGAGCCATGCATGACCAGGTGGGTATTGGGGATACGGGCGTGGATCTGCTTGATGCGCTCGATAGCCAGGATGTCGCCCGTGGGCTTGCGGGTGAACTTGTAGGCGCCGTGGCTGGTGCCGATGGCAATAGCCAAGGCATCGACCTGGGTGCGCTTGACGAAATCAGCAGCCTCATCGGGATCGGTCAGCAGCTGGTCGTGGGTCAGCACGCCTTCGGCGCCATGGCCGTCTTCCTTCTCGCCCATGCCGCTTTCCAGCGAGCCCAGGCAGCCCAACTCGCCTTCCACGCTCACGCCAATGGCGTGGGCCATATCCACCACGCGACGGGTTACATCGACGTTGTAGTCATAGCTTGATGGGGTCTTGGCATCTTCCAGCAAGGAGCCGTCCATCATCACGCTGGAGAAGCCCGAACGCATGGCCTGGATACAGACGGCAGGCGACGCGCCGTGATCCTGGTGCATCACGATGGGAATATGCGGGTAGGCTTCGGCCGCAGCCAGGATCAGGTGGCGCAGAAAGGCTTCACCGGCGTATTTGCGGGCACCGGCCGAGCCCTGCATGATCACCGGGCTGTTGCACTCGTCGGCGGCCTGCATGATGGCCTGGACCTGTTCCAGGTTGTTCACGTTGAAAGCCGGCAGGCCGTAACCGTTTTCGGCGGCGTGGTCGAGCAGCTGGCGCATCGAGACGAGGGACATAGTTCACTCCAAGAACAATGGGTGCCAAAAGGCAGTGGTTTGTGCGAGATTTTAGCAGGCTTGTAGCACTGTAATCTCGACTACATTTTAGCCGCGCGGCGTTTGCGCCAGGCACGGCGGATAAATAGACCCATGGGTATCAACAGCAACAGCCAGGGCAAGAGGGACGCCACAAGGGTCAAAAGGCCAGCCAAGCTGTCTGATGCCGTGTAGCCCATCGAATGCCAGGCGTCCCGCAGGGGGCTCAGGGCACTCCGCTCTATCATACTGCGCGGTGGGCGCAGGGTAAGCTCAAGCTTGACCTTGTCGGTCTGGTCGGCCAGCGCCTTGCGTTGGCCGGTAAAGCTGTCCAGCTGGCTTTGGGTTTCGGTCAGCGCCTGCTGTACTTCCAGCACATCGCTCAGCTTGCCCGGCCGCTCCGCCAGCATCTGCCGCAGCCGGTCGCGGGCTTCGGTCAGGTTCTTGAGGCGGGCGTCCACATCCACCACCTCGGCCGTCTTGTCTTCGCTGTCGGTACGGGTATTGACCAGCTCGCCCCCTTGCGCCAGCAAGGCATACAGGCTGGGCACATGCTGGGGCGGCAGGCGTAGCGACAAGGTTGCCGTTGGCTGTCGGGCGTCACCGCGCGACAGCTCCGCACTCACTACCTCGCCACCCAGCGACACCACCTTGGCCTGTAATTGCCGCCATAGGGGCTCTACCTGCTCAGCCGCCGTTTCTACCTCAAGGTAGTGGCTGATCGCCAGGTAGCGACGCGGCGTAGCGCTCGGCGTGGCACTCGGCTTGGCCTCTGCAATCTCGGGAGGCGGCACAAAGGCAGCCATAGGCGGCATGTCCTCTGTGGTTTCGGCCGACTTCTGGCCGCAGGCGGTCAACGCCAGGGCCAGCAGCAAAGGCATCAGTACCTTGGTAAAGGGACCGGACTCAGCGAGCGACATGGTCCGGTTCAAGCGCGCTGTTCCAGCATCGCCACCGCCGGCAGGGTCTTGCCTTCAAGGAATTCCAGGAAAGCGCCACCGCCGGTGGAGATATAGCCGACCTGCTCGGTAATGCCGTACTTGGCCACGGCCGCCAGGGTGTCGCCCCCACCAGCAATGGAGAAGGCCGGGCTGGCCGCAATGGCGCGGGAAAGGGTCTCGGTACCCTTGCCGAACTGGTCGAACTCGAATACGCCGACCGGGCCGTTCCAGACGATGGTGCCCGCCTGGGCCACCACGGCAGCCAGTTGCGCGGCCGTATCGGGGCCGATGTCGAAGATCATGTCGCTATCGGTCACGGCGGCCAGCGGCTTGGTCACAGCGGGCTCGGCCGGGTCGAACTTCTGGCCCACCACCACATCGACCGGCAGCGGCACATCGCCACCGCGTGCGCGTATCTTGGCGATCACGGCACGGGCCTGGTCAACCAGATCGGCTTCGGCCAGCGACTTGCCTATTTGCTTGCCCTCGGCCAGCAGGAAGGTGTTGGCGATGCCACCACCGACAATCAGCTGGTCTACCTTATCGGCCAGCGATTCCAGTATGGTAAGCTTGGTCGACACCTTGGAACCGGCCACGATGGCCACCAGGGGCCGCTTGGGCTGCGCCAGCGCACGGCCCAGTGCATCCAGCTCGGCTGCCAGCAGGATGCCGGCGCAGGCCACCGGGGCGAACCGCGCCACCGCATGGGTGGAGGCCTCGGCACGGTGGGCAGTGCCAAAGGCATCGTTGACGAAAACATCACACAGGGCCGCATACTGCTGGCCCAGGGCATCGGCATTCTTCTTCTCGCCGACATTGGTGCGCACATTCTCCAGCAGTACCAGCTCGCCGGCCTTTACCGTATGGCCGACCCAGTCGGCAATCACGGGCACATCCCGGCCCAGCAGCTCGCCCAGGCGCCGTGCCACCGGGGCCAGCTTGTCTTCCTCGGCAATCGTGCCTTCGGTGGGGCGGCCCAGATGGGTCATCAGGATCACGCCGGCACCGGCCGCCAGAGCATGGCTGATACTGGGCAGCGAGGCGCGGATACGGGTATCGTCGCCGATCACGCCATCCTTGACCGGGACATTCATGTCCACGCGGATCAGCACTTTCTTGCCGGCGAGTTCGAGGTCGGTAAGCTTCTTGAAGTTCATGGCGGGTCTCGGGTGAGGGTGGGCGTATGGCCTCAATGTAGCAGCGTAGGCGCCTGTAGTGCGTTCGGGGCGCTTACGCGCCCCGAACCGGTTACTTCCACGCTGGCAGCCTAGCTTTGGCGTTGCGCTTACTTGGCCTGCATCATGGCGCGGGCGGTGTTCAGCATCTGCACCGAGAAGCCCCATTCGTTGTCATACCAGGCGCCGACCTTGACCAGATCGCCATTGCTGACCTTGGTGAGGGTGCTGTCGAAGATGGATGCTTCGTTGGTGTGGTTGAAATCGATGGAGACCAGCGGCAGGTCGTTGTAGCCCAGCACGCCCTTGAGCTTGCCGCCGCCTGCGGCGTCGCGCATCAGGGCATTGATTTCTTCTTTGCTGGTGGCGCGGGCAGCCTGGAAGGTCAGGTCGACCATCGAGACATTGATGGTGGGTACGCGCACGGCAAAGCCATCGAGCTTGCCATTGAGCTCAGGCAGCACCAGGCCCACGGCAGCGGCAGCGCCGGTCTTGGTGGGGATCAGGCTCTGGGTGGCCGAACGGGCGCGGCGCAAGTCTTTGTGACGCACATCGGTCAGCACCTGGTCGTTGGTGTAGGCGTGGATGGTGGTCATCAGGCCCTTGACGATGCCGATGTGGTCGTTCAGTACCTGGGCCACGGGCGCCAGGCAGTTGGTGGTGCAGGAGGCGTTCGACACCACGGTCATGTCACGCGTCAGGATGTCATGGTTGACGCCGTAGACCACGGTAGCGTCCACGTCCTTGTCGCCCGGTGCGGAGATCAGCACCTTCTTGGCGCCAGCATTGAGGTGGGCCTGGCACTTGGCCTTGCTGGTAAAGGCGCCGGTACATTCCAGCACGATATCGATGCCCAGCTCGCCCCAAGGCAGCTCGGCCGGATTGCGGGTGGAGAAGAACCGGATGTTCTCGCCATTGATGCGCAACCAGTCGCCATCGGCCTTCACTTCAGCGTTGAAGCGGCCATGCACGGTATCGAAGCGGGTCAGATGCGCGTTGGTCTCGATGTCACCCGAGGCGTTGATGGCGACGATCTTGAAATCTTCGTTGCGATTGAGTTCATACAGCGCGCGCAACACGTTGCGACCGATGCGTCCGTAGCCGTTGATGGCGATGCGGATGGACATACTGGAGTTCTCCATGACGATGGCAGCTCAAAATGTAGTCGCTACCATTATGACTACAAGGGCGCGATTGTAACCGTCCAAATGCTTGAAAGGGAGCTACAAACACGACCATTTGTTGCAGCGCGGCGAAAGATCCGGGTCGCGATCCCGCCGCCGCGCAAGCAAAACGGCCCCGCCGATCAGCGGGGCCGTTCTGGCCTATAGGCTTACAGCACGGACTTGGCCGTGGCGACCACCTGCTCCACGGTAAAGCCGAAGGCCTTGAACAGCGCGGGTGCCGGGGCCGATTCACCGAAGGTGTCCATCCCGATCACGGCGCCTTCCAAGCCCACATACTTGCGCCAGAAGTCAGACACACCGGCCTCGATGGCGACGCGCGGCACACCACGGGTCAGCACGCTGGCGCGGTAGGCCGCATCCTGGCGATCGAACACATTGGTCGACGGCATGGACACCACGCGGGCACGGATGCCCTCGGCAGCCAGCTGGGTCTGGGCCTTCAGTGCCAGTTCGATCTCCGAACCGGTGGCGATCAGAATCACTTGGGCAGCGCCGCCCTCGGCCTCGCGCAGCACATAGCCACCCTTGGCGATATCGGCAATCTGGCCCGCATCGCGGCTGACGAAGGGCAGGTTCTGGCGGCTCAGCACCAGGTTGCTGGGGCGATTCTTCTGCTCGATGGCGTGGGCCCAGGCCACCGCCGTTTCGGTGGTGTCGCAAGGACGCCAGGTGTCCATATTGGGCACGTAGCGCAGGGTGGCGGTCTGTTCCACCGGCTGGTGGGTGGGGCCGTCTTCGCCCAGGCCTATCGAATCGTGGGTGAACACGAAAATGGGGTTGATCTTCATCAGGGCCGACATGCGCAGGGCATTGCGGGCGTATTCGCTGAACATCAGGAAGGTGCCGCCATAGGGACGCAGGCCGCCGTGCAGGGTCATGCCGTTCATGATGGCAGCCATGCCGAACTCGCGCACGCCATAGCTGATGTAGTTGCCGTTGCCCTCGCCGTCTATCCACTTGGAGCCCGACCAGTTGGTCAGGTTGGAGCCGGTCAGGTCGGCCGAGCCAGCCAGGAATTCAGGCAGCTTGGGCGAGAAGGCTTCCAGTGCAATCTGGCTGGCCTTGCGGGTCGCCACGGTCTGTGCAGCGTCATTGATCTTGGCGATGGCAGCCGCCTTGAACTCAGCCCAGTCAGCCGGCAGTTCGCCCCCCATGCGGCGCTCGAACTCTGCAGCCAGCTCGGGGTGGGCGGCACGGTAGGCAGCAAAGCGCTGGTTCCAGTCGCTCTCGCTGTCCGCACCCTTGGCCTTGGCATCCCAGCCGGCATAGACATCGGCCGGCACCTCGAACGGTGCGTGGTCCCAGCCCAGGTGCTCGCGGGTAGCGGCAATCTCGGCCGCGCCCAGGGCGGCACCGTGCACATCGTGGGTGCCCTGTTTGTTGGGCGAACCCTTGCCGATCACCGTCTTGCAGCAGATCAGGGTGGGCTTGCCGGTCTCAGCCTTGGCAGCCAGGATGGCAGCGTTCACGGCATCCACATCGTGGCCGTCCACATCGGCAATCACATGCCAGCCATAGGCCTCGAAACGCTTGGGCGTGTTGTCGGTAAACCAGCCTTCGACATGGCCGTCGATGGAAATGCCGTTGTCGTCCCAGAAGGCAATCAGCTTGCCCAGGCCCCAGGTGCCGGCCAGCGAGCAGGCTTCGTGCGAGATGCCTTCCATCAGGCAGCCATCGCCCAGGAAGACATAGGTGTGATGGTCAACAATGTCGTGGCCGGGACGATTGAACTGACGGGCCAGCAGCTTCTCGGCCATGGCCATGCCCACGGCATTGGTAATGCCCTGTCCCAGCGGGCCGGTGGTGGTCTCCACGCCCGGGGCGTAGCCGTACTCGGGGTGGCCCGGCGTCTTGCTGTGCAGTTGGCGGAACTGCTTGAGATCGTCGATGGACAAGGCATAGCCGGTGAGGTGCAGCAAGCTGTAGATCAGCATGGAACCGTGGCCGTTGGACAGCACGAAGCGGTCGCGATCGGCCCACTCGGGGTTCTGTGGGTTGTGCTTGAGATGGCCGCCCCACAAGGCCAGCGCGATCTCGGCCATGCCCATGGGCGCGCCGGGATGACCGGAGTTGGCTTGTTGCACCGCATCCATGGACAGGGCGCGGATTGCATTGGCAAGTTGGGTACGGGTAGCGGCCATCTAGGTTCTCTTTCGCTTGGGGTAGGCGGAAAACAAACGGCCCGGAATAGGGGGCGGGCCGGTTCAAAAGCGCGCGCATTATCCCTTTTTAGGCCCACCAGGGCAAGCCAAGTCTTTGATATTTCGTTGGAATTCATGCTCTAGCCGTAGTTTTGTTACAGCTGCGGAGGCGGGTTTTATTGTGTGCTGCTACAGCCAGCACCATGGCTGATGCCACCGCAGGGTGACTGGGAGGCGCCTGATCAGCGTCATCCCGCCGCCCGCTGCATCAGTGCATGCCGGATTAATGATGCTACTTGCATATTGACCGAGTGCTTGCTCTATAACGTGTAAGCGCCGCCACCACCTTGTTTTGTTTGGTGTTTTCTTAGAGCCTGTTCAAAGTCTTTTCGCTGCGTCGCTGATCTGGAAAAAGGCCAGGCACAAGGCGTGGTGCGCAGGCAATAACCAGTTATTGCCAAGCGCCACAACGCAGTGAATGGCCGTTTTCCAGATCAGCCCTTCGGGTTCGCAGCCTTGCCGGCGAAGGGCGGCGTTGCAAGCCGCTGACGGTACCCGTACCGCTGCGCGGCTTGCGCCTTGCCCTTCATCCGGCAAGGTTGCGAACGACGCGGCGAAAAGACTTTGAACAGGCTCTTAGCCAGCGGCGCGGCACACATAAGGACGCCACCCGTCACCCTGCCTTGCCAAGGCGAGCTGACAGGCGGCCCCAAACATAAAACTGGAGCAGACATGTATCGAACCGCACACTGGCTGGCCGCCCTGCTGGGCCTGGCTACCTTGACGGCGAACGCCGCCAACAACGACCCCCTGGTACTGGTACACGGCTTTGCCGGCTGGGACCGCGACGAGCTATGGGGCCTGTACCCCCACTGGGGTGGCACCACCGACCTGCAGGAGGAGCTGAAAAAGCTGGGCCACCCTACCGTCACCGCCGCAGTCGGCCCCTTCAGCTCCACCTGGGACCGCAGCGTGGAGCTGTACTTCCAGCTCAAGGGCGGCTGTGTGGACTATGGCGCCGCCCATGCCGCCCAGCACGGCCACGCCCGCATGGGCCGTTGCTACAACGGCAGCCGCCCCTACGAGGACGCCAAGCGCCTGCCGCAGTGGGATGCCGCCAACCGTATCCACCTGATCGCCCACAGCCAGGGAGCCCCTACGGTCAACATGCTGGTGGAACTGCTGAGCAACGGCTCGGCCGCCGAGCGGGCCGCCAGTGGCAGCGGGGTGTCCGAACTCTATCTGGGCGGCAAGGACTGGGTACGCTCCATCACCACCATCGCCGGCGCCAACAATGGCACCACCTTTGGCAAGCTGAGCGGCTTCAATGAATTCGCCAAGCAGCTCCTCAAGCTGGCCGGCGCCGCCGTGGGCATGGGCGGCAATCCAGAAGACTTTCCCTATGACTTCAAACTGGATCAATGGGGCTTGGCGCGCGCCGCCGGCGAAAGCCAGCAGCAATACTGGAACCGGGTCTGGGCCTCACCCATCTGGCAAAGCCGGGACGTGGGCCTCTACACCCTCAGCCCCGAGGGCGCTGCAAGCGAACGGGCCTGGGTACGCACCTCGCCGCAGGTGTATTACTTCTCTTTCAGCAACGCCACCACCCTGCCCGGCCTGATCACCGGCAACCACTATGCCGACCCCAGCACCAACCTGCCCTTGATACCCTTCGCCACCGGCATGGGCGCCTATCGCGCTTACGGTGACGGCTGGCGCCAGAACGATGGTGTGGTCAACACCATCAGCATGAAGGCGCCCTTCGGCGCGCCGTTGGTGGAATACAACGGTACCCCCCAACAGGGCAAGTGGAACCATATGGGCTACAGCCAGCAGGACCACTGGGAGGTAATCGGCAGCGGCGATGTGGCCGGCAACCTGTTCTACAACTGGCGGCTGGTGAACTTCTACAGCCAGCATGCGGATATGCTGAAGCGCCTGTAGGTATGACGTCTGACCCAGCTTGAGCCACACCAAGCTACCCCTGGGTACGATCTGTGAGCCATCCTGGCTGTCCCGCAGGATGGCGCCGTTGCCAGGCCTTAGCCGATTCGGGTGTAATGGGGCCCGCCTTGTACCTGGCCCTTTCCTGGCTCAACCCAGCGGGCAGGTAAGGGGCGATAAGACTTTGAACAGACCCTAGCTATCTACCCTTATCCGGCCATTCCATACCCTATGAGCAACGTGAAAATACCCCCGGTACAAACCTTCGAGATCGGCGCCCTACCCGAATTGGTGCGCAAGGAGCTGGCCACCGCGCTGGCACCCAAGACGGCCTGCCCTGGCCTGATATTCGCCAACCGGCGTAGCCTGGTCGGGCAACTGCTGTCCTATACCTGCTTGCTGGCCCTGGCCGGCTTTGTACTGTTCCTGTATGCACAGGGCGGCTTTGGCCAGGTCAGCTCGCCCGACATGCATGACGGCCCCTACTCCCTGCTGGTCTATGGCGGCAGCCTGGCGACCATGGCACTGGCCATCCTGGGTGCCTGGCGTGCCATCGTACTGCATAGGCGGCTGCCCTTTGCGCCGGGCAGCTATCTGTTCCCCCGCTCCATGCTGGTGGCAGAATCCACCGAGCTGACGCTGCTGGACCTGAACCAGCTCACCGACGAGCAGGTAGCGCACAAGCGGGATAGCAACGGCCAGTACCTGGGTACCGACATCACCTTCCAGTTCGGCCCCAAGAGCAAGTACGTCTTCAGCATACGCAACCGCAATGCGGAGAAGATGGCACAGCTGCTACAGCAGATCCCCGCCTTGCGCGAGCAGGAGGAGGCCATGGCCCAGGCACAGGACTTGAAAGGCCTGCTCCAGTTCGATCCCCTGTACATCGTCCGTACCGGTCGCATCAAGCCCGGTGCCAGCAAACCCGGCCCGAATGCGATTGCACCGCTAGCACCGTTCTTCCGCTGGCGTATCGGCATCGCCCTGCTGCTGGGCGGCCTGATCAGCCTGCCGCTCTGGTATATGCGCAACAAGCTGAGCGACGATGCCGCCTACGCATCGCTGGCCACCCGACCCTATGAGGCGCCCCACCAGGAATACCTGCAGCATGGCCGCTACCATATCGCCGAGGTTCAGGCCGCCCTGCCGCGTATTGCGTTCAAGGAGGCCCTGGACAAGCGCAGCGTGACCGCCCTCCGTACCGTGCTGCAGCGCTACCCGGCTGCCGGGCTGGAAGGCGAAGGCAAGGCGGCAATCCACAAGCTCTATCAAAGTGCTTTCGAGAAGTTCAAGCGGCAGGCCGCAGCGTCGGACCCTACCCTGGTGCCGTTTATGCAAGCGCTGCTGGCCACCCTGGAAACCTCGGGCAACCCTGCGGTGCAGATACGCTTCAGCCGCCCGACCACCGAGGCCCTGGCACAGATGGATGAAAAACTGTCGGCCTACGCACGCCAGAACCAAGGCACGATGGCGCCTGCTGCACCGCAGTTTGAGGCCGACACCGCAGCGGTCCGCGAAGCGCGCATCATCGAGGGCCTGCAGCGGGGTTTTTCGGTCATCTTCCCCAACGATGTGCTGAGCCTCAGTCACGCCAAGCGCATCAACGACAAGCTGCCGCTGCTGGACATCACCTACCAGATCCAGCCCTCAGGCCAGGTCTATACGTCCAAGGATGATCCGAATGACAAGCGCATGTTCGTCGGCCTGATCTGCAACTTCGACGCCAATGTGACCCTACCCGACCAGCCGCTGGGCTGGCAGTTTGCACTGTCGGTCGAGCCGCCTGATGTCTTCGAGGTGCCCAATGATGAAAACAGTCTGCTGGGTAATATACCGCCCACAGAACGTGTCTACCGCGTGATGGCCGAGCGGGCTTTCGATACCTTGAACGCCAAGCTGCGGGCCGCCCTGTTCAACCCCGAGAGCGAGGCCTACAAGCGCTTTTCCGTCGCCAAGCGCGCGCCCTAAACGGCCCGCGTCCTTGCTGGCCGGCAGCTCATTCAGATGATGACAAGCGCCAGGGTCTCCCTGGCGCTTGCGCAGGCGTCACCGCCCATCCATGTCTTGAGTCCACAATAGACGCTCAAGGCCCGGTCAGCTGGTCCACCTGGCCCTGCGCCAGGTCCACGTCTCGCCCATATTCGGCCAGGTAGCGGTCGCGCTCCTCGCTGGTCCATTCATCAGCCGAGAAGCCATTAAGGCTATAGGCCTTGCTGACATGCACCGTGCCCATCAGCCGTGGCAACAAGGCGCGGTCGGGGTGGGTATTTTCCTTCAGCAGGTAGCCATCCACATCGCGCAAGGTAAGCGGAAAACTGGGCTTGAGGTCGCGCAACAGCTTGCCGAATACCGTCAGCTTGATCTGCTGCAGGCCGGCCGGCAGCACATCGTTGAAGCTCAACAGGGCCAGGGGCTTGCCGCTGGCGTCGTCCAGGCGTCCACTGACCAGGTAGCGGCCGGGCGTGCTGACCTGCACCGGCATATAGAGGTAGAGCGATCCCCGCTCCACTACCTCGCGCACCGGCCCGGCCCAGACGGCGGGTTGTTCGGGCGAGTAGTACACGTCAAAACCATGCAGGCCCTCCCGCCCGGCCAGCTTCAGCTTGACCTCGACACGTATGGCGCCGTCGTACTGCGCAAATGGCCCCTGGGCGGGGGCCAGCAAGGCGCTCTGTACGCCATCACCCGCGCGGGCATCGCCCTGCGTGCCCGCATCGCCAAACACCACGGCCTGCTGCGGCAGCTGCCCGCCCCGCCCCGGCGAGGGCAGGCCCAAGGCGCGGGCCTGGGTCACGGTGAAGGCCACCGGCTGGCCGCTGCGGTCACTGGCGGCGATGGTGAACACCACGCTTTCGCCCGCCGCCATGAAGACGCGGCTTTGCGCGGTCTTGACGTTGATGGTGGGGTCGGTCTGACCGTCCTCGGTGCGTAGCGCGCTGTCTTCCGCTACCGGTCGGTTGGGATAGGTCTGGTCGGCATGCTCGCTGATGGGGCGCGACTCGAAGGGGTAGCGGGTACCATCGCGATAGCTGGCCAGGGTGTGCTTGGCCCGCTCCAACCGCTCGGTCCAGACTGCCAGTTGGGTGGCCCGCTCCTCGGGCGACATGGCTGGCGACCGGGCCTGACCCAAGGCAGGCCAGCCGGTAGGCGTGGGCGCCGCGGTAGCGGCGGCGCCCTTTGCCGTGGCGGCCTGCATGGCCGTCGGGCCATCGCCATCAAGCCACCAGGCCAGGCCAGCCAGCACGGCCAGCCCGCCAGCGATGCAGGCTAGCCATGCGCGCCAGCCTGCTGCGGCCGGCGCGGGTGCTGCAGGCAGTTGAGCCTTACTGCGCATTGGTCACTGTATCGGCACGCACCACCGAGATGATGCCGCCCCAATTACCATTGGCGTAGTGGTTATAGCTCTCGTTGTTGTCGCGGAACTTGACCGAGTGGTAGGACCACTTGGTGCTACCGCCTTCGTTGGCGGCGGTGCCCATGTTCAGGTCATTGCAGAACCAGTCGCTGGGGTTGCACAGGCCCTGGCCGCCGCTACCCGATACCCCACCGGTGGAGTGGTAGGCCACGGCTTCGTCATCCTGGCCCGGCAAGATGCCCGAGTACAGCGTGCCACTGGCGCCGGCAAACATGTAGAACCACACGTTGCGGGTACTGTTGTGGTTGTAGAGCGCACGGGCTGTGGTGGTCTTGAGATCCTTCACCAGCGGCTCGGACGTAGTCCACGAGCCCACGTCGCTGAGCTCGGAGCCACCGCCCGCGCCCGAGGCGACATTGACCCACTTGATGTTCCAGCCCACCTGGGTGCTGCCGTCACTATTGCCGCACTGGCCGGCCGCATTGGGCGAGGCATTCTTCTTGTAGCGGGTGGAGCCGCCGTAGTTGGCCAGGGTGTATCCCATCATCAGGTCGCCTGCGCTATGGGCGGCGATATAGCACCAGTTGGTGCCGGTGCAGAAACAGTCCAAGGCATCGCGTATCAGGTAGTTCTGGCTGGAGATATTGCTGCGGCCATCCCAGTTGACCGCCTTCTTGTTGACGCCGGCCGCCGTGGTTGCCGGGCCCCAATAGGTAAAGCTGTTGTAGTTGCCTATCTGGCCACCGCCGGTACGGCCGTTGACCCATAGCGTGTAGTTGGCGGCATAGGCTGGCAGCGCCGTGGCGGCTACCACAAAGAGTGCGACAAGACTGCGGTACAGCTTGATCATGCTAACCCCTTTCGTTTCATGCTCCATTCGGATCACCAGGCACCAGGACAGGGCCGGGCGTTGATTCCGGTACGGCATATCGCCCATCTAGCGTGAGGCTGCCATGCGCTGCCGACCGGACAGCTACAACGGCGAAACGGCACCGGCAAACGACACGCCGCCGGTGCGATACAGCAGGATGAAGTCGGTATTTCTGCAGGCCTGCCAGCGATGCGACTTTGCAGCCAGGGCAGCCTGTTGGCGCTAACCCGCCCCTTGCTGGGGCGTGTGGGTGCATCCTAGAGCAAATGATCTAATTCGCAAGCCTAGCAACCGCTTGGGAGGCAGGCTGTTGCAGAAATGCCGGTGCATGGCCAAGAAATCGGGTTTGGTATCAGTGGCTTGCAAACGGACGCGCGGCGACCTTAGCGCCCGCTGCACGGAGATGGCCGCTAGACGGTGTGGCACTTGACGGGGATTTTGGCGTGGGGATACCTGACCGGGGCGCAGCAGCCGGCTCGCCACGCCCTAAAAATACGCGTGGCGATCAGCAGCTAGAAATCAGGTAGGAGGTACGAAAGATAGGGACAAGTCTGCGGCGGACGCTACCCACCCGCTCAGCGGAACACAGGCAGCGTCACACCGCTTGTTGGCCTATGCACTCCAGCGATGCAGGCGCCAAGCCTGCTGCTGGCGCTTGTCGAGGAAGGTCCAGGCGACGATGCGGCTGATTTTCTGGCCTTGCGCCATCTCTATGGTCTTGCTCTCCACCACGCCCGCCTCGGCCAGTGCGCGGTAGATGGCCGGCAGGCTGGTGGCCTTGGAAACCAGCGAGGTGTACCAGAAGCAGCTGGCTGGCCACTGCGCACTCTCGGCCACCATGCGGCTGATAAAAGCTTCTTCGCCGCCATCGCACCACAGCTCGCCAGCCTGGCCACCAAAGTTGAGCACAGGCTGCTTGCCGGCGGCCTCGGCGCGGCCCAGGTTCTTCCATTTGCGCTGGGTGCCTGCCACTGCCTCGGCGTGGGAGCCATGGAAGGGCGGGTTGCACAGGCACAGGTCATACCATTCTCCCGCCTGTATCACCCCATGCAGGATGGCAGGCGGGGCCGCCTGCAGGCGCAGGGTGATGGCATCCTGCAGCCCCGGATTGCCATTGACGATGGCCTGGGCACTGGCCAGTGCCGTCGGGTCGATCTCGCTGCCGGTAAAGTGCCAGCCGTAGCTGCTATGGCCTATCAGAGGGTAGATGCAGTTGGCGCCCACACCGATATCCAGCACCTGTATGCCGGCACCGCGCGGCACCTTGCCGCCGTTGTGGCCGGCCATCAAATCGGCCAGGTAATGCAGGTAGTCGGCTCGCCCAGGTATGGGCGGGCACAGGTACTGGGCCGGGATATCCCAATAGCCCACCTTGTAGTGGTGCTTGAGCAAGGCGCGATTGAGCGCCTTGACCGCCGCCGGGTCGGCAAAATCGATGGATTCATTGCCGTAGGCGTTGATGGCGACAAAGGCCGCCAGTTCGGGGCTGGCGGCGATCAGCTGGGCAAAATCATAGCGGCTGCGATGGGCGTTGCGCGGATGCAGGTCGGTCTTTTCGGCCACCGGGGTACGAATGGCAGCCTGCTTGGGGTGATGAGGTTTATTCGACATGATCAGCCTAGTTTGCGACGGAATAGCGCCAAGGCCAACTGGTATCCCAGTTGCGCCAGCTCGGGATCATAGCGTTCGCCCTCATCACGCATAAAGGCATGCTGGCCGTTGAACTCGTGCCAGGTAAAGTTCAGGCCGGCCTGCGCCAGGCTGGCGTAGACCTGGGCACGGCCCTCGGCGGGGATATGCGGATCCTGCTTGCCCCAGATCATCAGCAGCTCACCCGTGATATCGGCCAGCCGCGCCATGCTGTGCTGGCCTGCAGGGCTGGGGATGACCTGGGTGTGCAGATCGGTGGCATAGAAGCAGGCAGTAGCGCTGACCTGCGGTTGCAGGGCGGCACGGAATGCCAGGTGGCCGCCCAGGCAAAAGCCCATGGCGCCAAACTGGCCGCTGCACCAGGGCTGGGCCTGGGCCCAGCTGATCAACGCGCGGTTGTCGGCATCGTAGCCGGTCACTGGCTTGGCGGCCTTGTCGGCATTGCCCTTGTCGCGGCCGGCCGCATCGTAGGCCAGCACCGTGCCTGCCGGGTTCAGTTCGTGGAACACCTCGGGCACCAGCACTACATAGCCATGGCCGGCCAGCAGCCTGGCCGAGCGCTCGATGGGGCCGGTCTGCTGGAAGATCTCGGAATAGAACAGGATGACCGGATAGCGGCCATCGCCCTGCGGCCTATGCACATAGGTGCGCATGGGGCCGCTGAGGGTGGCGAGATCAACGGTGTGGGACTGGATAAGCATGGACCGGCCTGGGTGATCGTTATGGCCCTGATTTTACCCTGCCGCCCCACCCAGCTCGCGGCTATCTGCATGGGCATGCTGCGTTCGCACCGGCAGCGCCTGGGCAATGCCCCAGGCCAGCTCAACCACCAGAAAACCGGCCACCAGCCAGCTGGCGCCCTGCAGCAGTGCATAGGCCTGCCATAGCGCAAACAGGCCCCGGGCCACCGCATCGTAACGGCCGAACTGCTGCTGCGGATCGCGCAAGCGCAATACCGACCAGACGCAGACGATGGAACCCAGCAGATTGGCCATCAACATGGGTACGGCAGAGAAAGCTGGAAACTCGCCCGGCAGCGCCAGTGCCGTCGCCACGGCGGTCAGGGCGGCATGTAGCAGGGCAAAACTCCAGGGCGTGGCGAAGGCGGCGGTGACGACCAGGTCGTAAGCAGCACTGGCGCGTACCAGTCGGCGATATTGCTCGGGAGTCCACATGGGGCGATTCCTTGACGGTGATGGGTAGAGCACACAGGCTAAAGCCTGGAGTACACTCCAAGGTCAAGGAGATATCTCATGCGTATCGGTGAACTGGCGAGCGCCAGCGGCATCAGCCGCGACAGCCTGCGTTTCTACGAGCGGGCCGGACTGCTGCAGGCGAGGCGGCAACAGAACGGCTACCGCGACTACCCGGCCGAAGCCGTGCAACTGTTGCTGTATATCAAGACGGCGCAAAAGCTTGGTTTCAGCCTGGCCGAGATCGGCAGCAACCTGGCACGCTTGCGCACGGCACCCGACCAGGAGGCAGCCATCACCGCCTTGCTGGCAGCCAAGCTGCAGGTGGTTGAACAGCGCCTGGACGAGCTGGCAGCCCTGCGCAACGAGCTACAGAACAGGCTGGGGCAGGTCTGCCCCTTACGCCTGCAAGCCGGCCCAGGCACCAGCCCTGCGGAAGCTGCCAGAAAACTCAGCGTCTAACGCGCGTAACTATCGCTCACCACCCCTGCCAGCCGGTCAGGCCGGTGTACAGCGCCGCGCCCAGCAAGCCCAGCCCCACCACGCGTGCCAACCACAAGCCCACCCATGGCCGCTGCGCCAGCCAACCCCGCGATTCCCCCGCCGCCAGCGCCAGCCCGCCATACACCGCCAGTTGGGTGAACGCTGTAATGGCGCTCAATACCACCGCCTGCAGCCACAAGGGGCCATAGCGCACCTGCATGAACTGCGGAAACACCGCAAACATGAAGAGATAGGCCTTGGGGTTCAGCAGATTGGTCAGCACCGCTTGCCGGAACGTCCCCCACTGCGAGCGCGCCATACCTGGCGCCACCTCCAGCACAGACGCCCTGCTACGCAGCAGCGACCACCCTATCCAGGCGATATACCCCGCACCCGCCAACAGCAAGGCATTGAACAGGCCAGGAAAGAGCTGTATCACCAGACCCAGACCCAGGCCCGTCGCCGCCACATGGCACATCCCGCCCGCCACCATGCCCGCCACGGCGGTCAATCCTGCCCGCCGCCCACCCACCAGCGAACTGGCCAGCACATAGGCCATATCCAGGCCAGGCAACACGATCACGCCCAGCACCAGCAAGAAGTACAGCCATAAATGTCCAAACTGCTCCATATCCCGCCCCATCTTCCTATTGACGCAACTCGGCCACCCCGAGTCGCACTGGGCACAGGATAAAATCCAATCAGGTCAATTTCTGTCCTGATTATGTTTTAAGCTATTGCAATGTATCACCCTACCACCCGCCTACTCACGGTACTCGAGCTGTTGCAGGCACATGGCCGCCTCAGCGGGCCAGAGCTTGCCCGCCGGCTTGATGTCGATGTGCGCACCTTGCGCCGCTATATCGTACGGCTGGAAGAGCTGGGGATACCCATCATGGCCGAACGTGGCCGCCACGGCGTCTATGCCCTGGTCGCCGGCTACAAGCTGCCCCCCATGATGTTCAACGACGATGAGGCCCTCGCCCTCTCGCTAGGCCTGCTTGCCGCTGGCACCCTGGGCCTAGCCAGCGCCACACCGGCCGTCGAAAGCGCCCAGGCCAAGATAGAGCGGGTGCTGCCCACTGCACTCAAGACACGGGTACATGCCCTGGCCGAGACGGTACGCCTGCAACTGCGGCCCGGCAGCCCTCGCCATGATGGCCAGACCCTGCTGACACTCAGCAGTGCCGCCCATGCCGGGCAACGCGTCGCCTTCCATTACCAGGCCGGTTCCGGCCAGCAGACCGACCGCGAGGTCGACCCTTACGGCCTCATTTACCGCGACGGCCTATGGTATCTCGTCGGCCATTGCCACTTGCGCCAGGCCCTGCGCAATTTCCGGTTGGACCGCATCAGCCAGGTCACCGCCCGCTCGCAGGTCTTCAACCTTCCCGCCGATTTCGACCCTGTCGGCTTTCTCGATCAGCAACTGGCCAGCCTGCCCCGCAGCGAGCGTGTTGAAGTCCGTCTCCATACCAATCTCGACACCGCCCGCCAGGCCTTCCGACCCGATATCGGCCTGTTTCTCGCCCAGGCCGACAGCGTGTTGCTGCAAGCCCGGACCGATCACCTCGACTGGTTCGCCCGCCAGCTCGCCTGCCTTCCCTTCGACTTCGATATTCTGCATCCCAGCAGCTTGCAGCAGGCGCTGCACAACCATGCCCAAAAGCTGCTGCGCCACCAGCCACATCAGCAAGGGCAGACAGCCACCGACCAAGCGGCGGCTTCACCCGCGCAGCCTGCAGACGGCACTTGATGATGTCCCGCCCGGTCGCAGGTAAGGATCCGCTTGATCCCGGCGTGCCGGCCTACTTGGCCTTGTGGGCCGCCGCTCGCGGGTCGTAACCCATGGGGTGGGGCTGGTTGCGGGCCTTGGCCAGTTCGATCTGCTTCTGCCGTTCCCGGGCGCTGGCGCGGGTTTTCTCGCTCAGGCTATCCCAGCAATTGGGGCAGCTGATGCCGGGGCTGTAGTGTGGCGAGGCACGGTCGGCTACCGATACCGGCTGGCGACAGGCGTGGCACAGATCGTAGTCCCCTTCGCTGAGGTCGTGCCTTACCGTCACCCGGTTATCAAACACAAAGCAGTCGCCCTGCCATTTGCTTTGATCCTGCGGCACCCGCTCCAGATATTTGAGTATGCCGCCCTTGAGGTGGTAGACCGCTTCAAAACCCTCCCCCAGCATAAAACTGGAGGCTTTTTCGCAGCGTATGCCGCCAGTGCAGAACATGGCGACCTTCTTGTGCCGGCTGGGGTCGAAGTGCTTGCGCACATACTCGGGAAACTCGCGGAAGCTCTCGGTATGCGGGTCGATGGCACCTTCGAAGGTGCCAATCGCCACCTCATAGTCGTTGCGGGTGTCGATCAGCAACACTTCCGGGTCATTGATCAGCGCGTTCCAGTCTTCGGGTTCCACATAGGTACCCACCTGGGTATTGGGATTCACGCCCTGAACGCCCATGGTGACGATCTCTTTCTTGAGCTTCACCTTGGTGCGATAAAACGGCTGGGCGTCGCAATAGCTTTCCTTGTGGTCGATATCCACAAAGCGCGGATCGCGCTTGAGCCAGTCCAGCAGGCCATCTATGCCGGCGCGGGTGGCGGACACCGTACCATTGATGCCCTCCTCGGCCAGCAGCAGCGTGCCTTTGACGCCGTTGTCTTCCATGCATTGCTGCAGCGGTGCGCGCAGCGCCTGGTAATCACTGAGGGTGACGAACTTGTATAGCGCCGCCACCACGATCTCTTGCGTCATGGTCTTCTCTTAGCCAGTGGTCGCTCCCGTAAAGAGCGGACCGGTTAAACAATATGGGCGCCAACCAGCATGCATTGACCATCCGCAGGCCGGCGCGGCCGGAATTTTACATTGAAGAATCAATCCATTACAGCGATTGCTGCAAATAGTGCAACAAATCGTGTCGCGGTAGTGCGCAACACCAGGGGAAACCCTAATATTTCGGGCTTTCTCCATAGCTATTCCCAATCATGCGCAAACGCCTGTCCCGCTGGCTACTCGGCACCTTTATCCTGCTCACCCTGCTGTGCCTGGGCCTGCTCTGGCTCACCCATTTCGAAATCACCCGCCATGGCGTGCACACCGGCTTGCGGGTAGACCTGCCAGGAAGCGACCTGCGCCTGCGCACCTATGCCGGTACCGGCGATGCACCACGGATACCAGGCTTTGTCGATGGCCCGCTGGTGCGTATCGGGGCCGATGGGCAGTGGCAGGCGCAATGGTTTTGCGAGGACAAGACCGCCAGCCAGCAAGGCCGTGGCACGCAGCTGCAATTCAGTTGCGGCGGCCGCGAGTACCGTTATGCCCTGGCCCAGCCAGCCCCCGCAGCAGATGTGCAGGCCGAGATGCCCGAGCGGCTGGTGGTGCTGAGCGATATCGAAGGCAATCTGGCCTTTCTGGATGCCGCCCTGCGCAGGCTGGAGATTGTCGACGCCCAGGGCAACTGGCGCTTTGGCCGCAACCAGCTGCTGTTCAACGGTGACCTGGTGGACCGGGGCCGCGATGCCCAGGCCGTCCTGTGGCGGGTACATAACCTGACCCTGCAGGCCCAGGCCGCCGGGGGGCAGGTGCATACGCTGCTGGGCAACCATGAACAGTACGATCTGCGCGGCAACCTCTCGCGCGCCCATCCCGAGCACATCTTTGCTAGCCGCCAGTTGGGCGGGTTTACTGCTACCTATGGGGCCGACACGGTGCTGGGGCAATGGCTGCGGCAGCAGCCGGTTGCCGTCAAGCTGGGCAAGGTGCTGTTTGCCCATGGCGGCATCAGCCCGGCCGTGGCGCAGAGCGGTTTGTCGGTATCGGCGCTGAACCAAACCATGCGCGATTACTGGCTGGCCAAGCCCGCCAGCACCACCGGGCTGGATGCCGTACTAGGTCGCCAGGGGGTCACCCAGTTCCGTGGCTACCTGCCCGACGAAACGGGCAAGTCGCTATCGCCTGCCGAGTTGGAGCAGGTGCTGCAGGCCTTTGGGGCAGAGCGCATGGTGGTGGCCCATACCCTGGTGGACAAAGTCGAAGCCCTGTACGACGGCCGTGTCTATGCGGTGGACGTCAATACCAACCAGGCCCAGCCGCAGGTGCTGGTGTTTGAGCAGGGCCAGCCCCGCGTCATCGACCTGGGCGTGCCGCGAGGACTGCCCGAGGACAGCCCCACCCTGGTCCGGCCTTTCCGCGTGACCTCGGGCGAGGACTGGCGCGCCATCAAGGCGATGGTGGACAGCCTGCGTACCCTGTCCAAACTGCCCCACCCCTACTAGCGGTATGCGACAGCGCCGCTGCCTTACTCGAACACATAGCTGCCCGGTGCCTCGATCAGCTTGGGGTATTGCTTGTTGCTCAGGGGTGGTGGCTTGATCTGCGCACCGCAGCGAGGGCGCAGCCAATCCACCCAGCTGGGCCACCAGGAGCCTGGGGTCTTTTGCTGGCGGGCCAGCCAGGCCTCGGGCTGCTCCCTGGCGCCCACACTACCCTGCCAGTAGCTGCGCTTGGAATTGGCCAGCGGTGGGTTGACCATACCCAGGATATGACCAGAGGTGGAAAGGGTGAACGTCGCCGGCTCGGGCAGGTGCTTGAGCAGGCTGTAGGTGGTCTTCCACGGCGCGATATGGTCTTCCTCGGCGGCCACCATAAAGAGTGGCTGCCGTATGCGGCCCAGGTCCAGTGCCTGCCCGGCCATGCACAAGCTGTCCGGCTCAATCAGCCGGTTATGCAGGTAGAACTCGCGCAGATAGTAGCGATGCATGGCGGCCGGCATGCGGGTCATATCGGTGTTCCAGTACAGCACGTCCATGGCGCGTGGCGTCTCGCCCAGCAGGTAGTTGCTGACCACATAGTTCCAGATCAGGCTGTTGGGCCGCAGCATGCGAAAGCTCGATGACATCTCCTTGCCGTCGAGAAAACCCTGTTTCTGCATGATGCCGTCGATGACATCAAGGCCGTCCTCGTCGATAAAGACTTCGATATCGCCCGGGTTGGCAAAATCGGTCAGGGTAGTCAGCAGGGTCCAGTGTGCTACCGGCACCTTGTCGGGGTCCTGCCGATTGGCCCAGGCCATGTAGAGGGCCAGCAGCGTGCCGCCTATGCAGTAGCCCAGGGCATGCACCTGCTCACTCTTGCCCACGCTCCGGGCCACCTCGATGATGCGGGCGGCGCCTTCGACGATATAGTCGTCGAAGCTCACCTCGGCCATGTCCTCGTCGGGGTTCTTCCAGCTAGTGATAAAGACATTGAAACCCTGCCCCACCAGATACTCCACCAGCGACTTGCCCGGCGCGAGATCAAGAATGTAGTACTTGTTGATCCAGGGCGTGATCAGCACCAGCGGCATGGCATGGACGGTCGGGGTGGTCGGCGCGTAGTGGATCACCTCCAGCAGCTTGCCGCGATAGACCACCACGCCCGGCGTCAGCGCCAGGTTGCCGCCCACGGTGTAGGGTGTGCGGTCGGTCATGCTGACATCGCCACCGCCTGCATCGCGGGCCAGGTTCTGCAGGCCCTTGAGCAGGCTCTCGCCCCGGCTCTCCCAGGCTTTTTGCTGGGCAATGGGATTGAGTGCCAGGAAATTGGTCGGGGCCAGGGCGTTGAGGCTCTGCCGCAGCCAGAAAGCGCTCTTGCGCCGTTCGGCATCGCTCAGGCCCGGGCTCTGGTACAGCATGTCCTGTATCCAGCGGGTCTGCATCAGATAGGCTTCCTTGACGTAGTCCCAGCCGGGGTGGTCGCGCCAGACCGGATCGGCAAAGCGTTGATCCTCGGGGTTGGGCGGAAACAGATCGGTGTCCGGCTCGCCCAGCCAACGGCCCACGCCCTGCTGCTGCAAGGTGGCAACATCATGGACATAGCGGGTCATGGCCGATGCCAGCTCCACCGGATGGCTCAGCCAGGAGAACGCGGCCTTGCTGTGTATGGCCACCAGGCCCCAGGGATCGAAAGCCTGGCGTAGCTGGTGCTTGAGGTTGGCATAGCGGACTTCCTGCTCTTCCAGAAAGCGGGCGCGGCGGGCGGCGGGTGAATCAGACATGGCGGGATACTCCGGTAGCCTGGGTGTACTGGGCAGCGGCCCTGCTGGCGCGGGCGGCACTGCAGACTTCACTCTAGTAGTCATGACGCACTGCAACAAGTTCCACGTGGCGTCGCGTGGATACCACGGCAAGCAAGCCGCCCCTGATTGCCCAGCCCGGAATGGCCTAGACTGCGCGCTTTCCTGCCTTGCTGGACGCCGCCATGCGCCTGACCCCGCTGCTTGCCACCCTGCCCCTGTTTACCCAGGCCGCCCCCCTGCTATACGAACCCGCCATCTCGCCCGACGGCCAGACCCTGGCCTTCGTCTCGGGCGGCGATATCTGGACCGCCCCCAGCCAGGGTGGCGAAGCCCGCCTGCTGGTGGCCCACCCGGCCACCGAATCACGCCCGCTGTGGTCGCCCGACGGCAGCAAGCTGGTATTCAGCTCCAACCGCAGCGGCAACGGCGATCTCTACCTGCTGGATATCGCCAGCAACCAGCTGCGCCGTCTCAGCCATGACGACAGGGCCGAACAGGCCAGCGCCTGGTCGGCCGATAGCCGCTGGGTGTATTTCCACCATGCCTCGCACGATATCCAGCGCATGAACGATGTGTACCGGGTGGCCGCCAGCGGCGGCACGCCCATGCCGGTGCTGGCCCAGCGTTATCTGGATGAGAGCCAGTCCAGCCCCTCACCCGACGGCCAGTGGCTGGCCCTGAATGCCCGCAGTTTCGGCCAGTGGTGGCGGCGCAATGGCGCCCATATCGACCAGGACGAGCTGTGGCTGGCCCCGCTGAGCGGCCAGGGTGGCTGGCGCAAGCTCTCCACCGATGGCGCCCGTGCCAGTTGGCCCATGTGGGCCGCAGATGGCCGCAGCATCTGGTTTGTGGGCAACCCCGGCGGGCAGGACAATCTCTATCAACAGGCACTGGACGGCCAGCCCAGGGCTGTAACGCAGTTCACCACCGGCCGGGTGCTATGGCCCAGCCTCTCGGCCAATGGCCAGACCCTGGCGTTTGAGCGCGACTATGGCTTGTGGACGCTGGACACCCGCAGCGGCGCCAGTCGGCAGATTCACGTGAAACTATCGGGCAGCGGCCCCACCCCGACCACCGAGAAACTGGCCGTGGGCGACAAACTGGAGGAGCTGCACCTCTCGCCCGATGGCAAGCAGCTGGCCTTTGTCGCCAGGGGCGATATATGGCTGGCAGCCGTAGCAGGCGGTAGCGCCAGCCGGCTGACCCGCAGTGCCGCAGCCGAATCGCAGCTGGCCTGGTCACCCGATGGCAAGCAGCTGGCGTATACCTCGCTGCGCAATGGCCCAGCCGAAATATGGCGCTACAACCTGGCCAGCAAGACCGAGCAACGTGTCAGCCAATCGGCCGAGAGCGATGCCTTTCCGCGCTGGTCGCCTGATGGCAGCCAGATCGCCTATATCCGCAACGGCAAGGCGCTGCATAGCGCCAGCCTGGCCGATGGCAAGACCCGCCTGCTGAGTGCCGTGCAAACCGGCCGGCCGCCGATTTGGGCCGACTCCCCCCTGGCCTGGTCGCCCGATGGCCAATATCTGGCCGTGGTGGAGCTGGGCCACAAGCTCTTGGCCCAGGTAACGCTGGTGACACTGAAGGATGGCAGCAAGCAGGCCCTGACCCAGCTGGCCAGCCCCGGCACCGGCAAGAAACTGTGGTTCCGCCCCGAAGACCAGGGCTATGGCCAGCCCAGCCTGCAATGGCGGGCCGATGGCCAGTTGCTGTGGTGGCGTGCCTTCCAGCACAGCGAAGCCGGTGGCCGCATCGTCGAGATTCCGCTGGCGCCACCCGCACCGCTGGGCGCCGACGGCGAGCCGGCCAAGGTGGCCCGCCAGCCCGATGCTGCCTGGGCCCGCAGCCATGCCAGCCTGCTGCCCAGCCCTATCGATAGCCAGTACTTTGCCGCCAGCCGCGATGGCAAGACCCTGGCCCTGGTGGGCATTGTGGCCGGCCAGCCCAATATCTGGCGCTACAAGGCCGGTGAGCTACCGCGCCAGCTGAGCTTCAGCACAGCCACCAAGCATGGCCTGCAACTGAGTACCGACGAAAAAGAGGCCTACTACCTGGAAGGCGGCAAGGCCATGGTGGTGGCGCTGGACGGCGGCAGCCCGCGCACCATCCCGCTGCAGGCCGAGACCGAAGTGGCGTTCGAGGCCGAGAAACAGGCCGTCTTCGACGAGGCCTGGCGCACCCTGGGCGACTTCTTCTTCGACCCGGCCATGCGCGGCCAGGATTGGGCAGCCCTGAAGACCCGCCACCAACCCTGGGTGGACGCGGCACTGACCCGCGACGAGCTGCGGCGGGTAGTGTGGCTGATGCTGGGCGAGCTGGACACCTCCCACACCGGCCTGGCCGCCCCGCGCGGCGAGACCCAGACCACCCTGGGCCGGCTGGGCCTGGACCTGGATCGCAGCGCCTATGAGCGCGACGGCCAGCTACGGGTGGCCCAGGTCGTCGCCAACAGCCCGGCCGCGCAGGCAGGCGTGGCCGTGGGCGACATCCTGATCGGCCTGGACGGCCAGACGGTGGAACGCCATGACAACCTGGACCGCCTGCTGGACGGCAAGATAGGCAAGCTGGTGGCGCTGAGCCTGCGCGCTCAGGATGGCAAGCAGCGTACTGCCTATGCCAAGCCGGTGGCCGCCGCAGACGAGAGCACCCTGCGCTACAAGCAGTGGGCCGCCGCCAAGCGGGCCGAGGTGCAGCGGCTCAGCGGCGGCAAGCTCGACTACATACACATGGTGGACATGCGCGAGGCCTCGCTGGACCAGTTCCACCTAGATCTCGACCGCCTCAGCCATGCCGCCCAGGGCGTGGTGCTCGACGTGCGCAACAACTATGGCGGCATGGTCGATAGCTGGGAACTCGATACCCTGGCACGCCAAAGCCACTACAGCTTTACCGCCCGCCAGTTGCCCACCGCACCGGGCCGCCTGGCCGTGGGCCAGCAGACGCTGGAAAAACCCACCATCCTGCTGACCAACAAGATCACCCTGTCGGACGGCGAAGTCTTCACCGAAGGCTACCGCGCCATGCAGCTGGGCAAGGTCGTGGGCGAGCCGGGCGCAGGCTGGGTGATCTTCACTTCGTTCAAGGTGCTGGTGGACGGCTCGGTCCTGCGCCTGCCCTTCAGCCGGGTGGTATCCACCCGCAACGGAGACGACCTGGAAAGCGGCCCCAGGCCGGTAGACATTGCCGTTGCCGACAAGCTGGGCGAGCAGACCGATGCACAGCTGGAAACCGCCGTGCAGGTGCTCTTGGGGGGCAAGGCACCCTGAGGGCCTGTTCTGAATCTCCGGCGCTGGAGAGCCAGGACGACCAAATGGATGAACCGCAGGCGGGTGCTGAGCAGCCACTCGCGGTTCTTCCAGCTCAGTTTCCATTAATAATCTTATTAGTCAAATTACAGAAAAGAAGGCACACCGTGACGAAACCACCCTTTAATAATTTTCTAAATAGCCCCACCTTTATTGCGGCCCGGAAACTTCAGGAGCGACTTGACAGACAACTAGCCCCCTTTCAGCGCTTCATAGATGCAGCAGAACAGTTAACGCAAAACTCAAGTAGTCAGGCGTTAAAAAATGTACAGAGAAATAGCGAGCTTGCCAGACACACGCTGTTGGTGAGTGAGCAAGTACGGGTCGCAGAGCGCATAAGTCACGTCATTGAGCAGTGCTCTTTCATCACAAAACTAAAGCGCGGCACAGACCTACGATTACCGCAAAGCACTATCGAATTCATCAATCAATATGATAGTTTTCAAAAAGCCACCAATCTCGGCTCAATCAGACAGATTACCGATCTTATTAAGCATTTCTCCGCGAGTCATTCTGCATATAAATCAACTTTTTCAGCACTACATCCGAAAATATTGAACGGCTTACCGGAAGGTGAGCTATCCAAAATAAATGCCACTTTTCTGGCTATAGCAGATGCGCGCAAGTTCCTGGACAGCTTTGGGCCAGATCTAAGTGATATTGACTTCAGTCATTTAGAGCTTAATGATGCAGACGAAAAGCAAGCCAAATCAGCCACAGAGGAACTAACCCGAGTAGCCAATGATGGGCTGCCGTTAGGTGAGTTCTTTCAACAATTCACACTGTATATCACAAACATCCCTAGCACTTCCGCCCAGGCCATTCTCATCGTCTGCTTTTTATACTTATTGGACAGTATTACGCAAGGCTACATAGGAGCACTTGCCCAGCGCCATTTAGACCACGTTTTTCCCGTAACGCCAAAGGAGGCTACGACAGAGGCTCAGAAGTGTGTGCGCACTATGGTCGGCCCGCTGGATATTATCTTGAAGAATTATCGAATAGTCACCGCGTCAAAGCTAAAAGTTCGGCACTGTCCCAGGGCACTCTCGCCAGAAATCGCACACTTGACAGCAGGCAATGTAGTAATGTTACTGAAGAAGGAAAAGGACTTCACCTTGGTCTCGTGGAAAGACACTGAGAGCGGCGTTGAAATCCAAGGATGGGTGTTCTCACGTTACCTTCAAAAGCTCACTTAACCCCACCGTGAACGCAGAGAGCAGCTCTCCTCAAAGAAGTGTTGCTCCCGGCGAGCATGGCGCTATCACTACGGTGCCACTACCGGCATCCCTGTCTTTGCCAGCTTGCTCGTACTTCAGGGGTATTTTTTCTACGCATTCCAAAAGTTGTCGGCACTAGAGGAAGATCGTGAACAGGCTCTGAGGAGAAATCATCGGTACCGCATTGTTGCTGCAACGGTGCGGTGCTGATTCACTCCTGGCCCGGCAATACCCCGCCGCTATCCTCGCCAGCCGCCAGCTCGCTGCGCCGGCCATCCATGGTGCCGCGCCACAGCTTGCCATCCTGCCATAGCAGCAGTTCGCCGCGCTCACCGTCCTTGATGCCGGCGTCCACCCCTATGACCCTGCCGCCATACAGCGATACCAGCTCGCGCTGGGTGGTGTGTCCCACCACGATGCGGCGGGCGCCCAGGCGATCCAGCAGGGCATTCACATCGGCCAGGGTGGCGCGCTCGGGCAGGAAGTAACCGCGGTACCAGAGCGGACCCTTGCTGCCCATCAGATAGCTGGCTTCGGGATCCTGCGCCAGTTCGGCCTTGCTGGCGCCCAGCCGCTCGCGAAATCGCTGGTTGATATGCTTGAGGTCTATCGCCGCCTGGGCCAGCTCCGGATGCAGGCCGCCGTGCAGGAACACGGTGTCGCCCAGCTTGAGCACAGTGGCCCGGTTGCGCAGCCACTGGCCCAGCTCGGTATCGCGGCCATACAGCTGGTCGTAGCTGCGGCCCAGCAGTTGGGCCACGGCCTGATAGCGCGGGTGGATGTAGCGCAGATCACCGCGCAGCACCATGGCCTCGTGGTTGCCCAGGACAAAATGCACGGCGCCGCCGGCTGCACGGGCCTGCTGTTCCAGCTGGTAGACCTGCCACAAGGCCTCGTTCACCGTGGGGCCACGGTCAAAGATATCGCCGGCGATCACCAGCACCCCCTTGCCCCATGCCCAGTTGCCCTTGCCGTCGATTACCCCCTGGGCCTTGAGCAGGGTCTGGAAGACGCCCGCCTGGCCATGGATATCGGACAGCGCAGCCCAGCGCTGCGGTTGCGGCTGGATATCGGGCGCCACCGGATTGCTGCGGTTCAGCGCCAGGCCCTTGAGCTCGCCACACGGTATGGCCAGCTTGCCGCCAGCTTGGACCGGCAGGCGCTGTACCTGGCCCTGGCACACCCAGGCCGCCTCGCTGGTCTGCCCCTGGTGGATCACATAGGGGCCGTCATTGAGGCTGTCGTCAGCCCAGGTGGCAAGGCAGGCAAGGCTGAGCAGCAGGGGAGCAAGGCGCATGGCGGCTAGGGGTCGGTTGAAGAGCCGACATTCTGGGGAGGTGGGGCAGTACAGGCAAGCGGCGCAGGTGTTTATGTCTAAGAGCCTGTTCAAAGTCTTTTCGCCGCGTCGCTGATCTGGAAAATGGCCAGGCACAAGGCGTGGTGCGCAGGCAATAACAAGTTATTGCCAAGCGCCACAACGCAGTGAATGGCCGTTTTCCAGTTCAGCCCTACGGGTTCGCAACCTTGCCGGCGAATGGCGGCG
>NZ_JBAMDD010000022.1:0-56133 GCF_036961565.1 Chitinimonas sp. JJ19 | reverse complement strand
ACCGGTACAGCAGCCGGCGCCGGCCCCCGGTGCCCTATACTGTCCGACAGGCAGCACCCCCTATTTCCCCTGGGAGTATCCTGGGCCGCCGTGGCGGCCCTTTTTTACCCCCAAACAGGGCGCTTCCGGAAACCTCGGTTTCCCCGCCGTGGTCTGACCACGGAACTGCGGTTTCCGGAAATGCTCACAAGGAGCGCAATATGTCTCACGCACTGCATCTGCTCATGGCCGGTAGCCTGCTGTTGGCTGCCGGTTGCCAACAGCCCATGGCAGCCACCACTCCGCTGCTGATACAAAGCAACAGCAGCAGCTGGCAATGCCCAGCCAACCAAAGCTGCGATGGCACGCCAGACTACCGGGCGCTACTGGTCAATGTCGGCAAGCAGGAGGTCTACCTGTCCTTCGGCCCTGAGCTGAAAGCGCCCTACACCCCGGCGCAGCTGGCCCAGCATTTCCGCTTTGGTGATATTTACCATCCCACCGCCAAGGGCATGATTGCCATACACCTGGAAAACAGCGAGCGCGGCGAAGGCCGTATCGAATTCGTCAGCGCTGCCGATGGCCGCCTCAAGGCCCAGGTCACGGCCCAGCGCTATCGCCTGCAGAACCAGGGCAAGCCCGGCCCGGACTGCCGTACCGACGATATCAAGGGCTATTGCCTGGAAGAGAAGCGCATTGAGGCGCCACTGACCTTGCAACTGGATCTGGCCCTACCCTGATGCCCGCTGCATCACCATGCCGTCTGTCGTGTAGATGCGTTGCCAAGCCATCGGTTGGGTAAGGATTACCACAGTCGAATGCAATGTTAGTATTTGCTTAATGCGCAACGCATACACGGATGGCATAATCTCTTATTAATCATAGGTTTTTGCTGCCATGCCTCTTTTCCGCTCAAGCCGGGGCTTTACCCTGCTCGAACTGCTGATCGCCCTCGTCATCATCGGCCTACTGGTCGGCGTGGTCGGTCCCAATCTGTTCAAGAACCTGGGCAAGTCCGAAATCACCACAGCCCGCTCGCAGATAGACGCCATCAGCAAGGCGGTAGAGGCCTACCGGCTTGATAACGGCCACTTCCCCCGTAACGAGCAAGGCCTTGCCGCGCTGACCCAGCCCCCGTCGGGCGTCAGCACCTGGCGCGGCCCCTACCTGAAGAAAGCCGCCCCGCCCGACCCCTGGGGCAACGCCTATCAGTACCGGATACCCGGCAGCAACGGCCGCGAGTTCGAAGTACTATCATTAGGCCGTGATGGTCGCCCTGGTGGCGCCGCCGAAGACGCGGATCTGAGCAATTGAAATGAGCCGGTCGTACCTGGTCAGCGCGCTCGATAGCGAGCGGCGCATCGTCAGCCTTCGCCTTGAAGCGGCCTCGGATACCGAGGCCCGGGCGCAGCTGAGCGCACGCGGGCTAACGCCGCTGACCCTGCGTCCGGCCGGCTTTGGCGCCAGCAAAGGCGCCGCCAAGGTCAAGTTCGACCTGCTGCTGTTTGCCCAGGAACTGGCTGCCCTGTTGTCTGCCGGCCTGGGGCTGAGCGAAGCCATCGCCACCCTGGCCGAAAAAGAGACCCGCCCCGGCACCCAGCAGATACTGGTTGAAGTGCGCGATGCCCTGCACCAGGGCCAGTCGCTGTCGGCTGCCCTGGCCGCCAAGCCGGCCCTGTTCCCCGAGCTGCTGGTGGCCAGCGTGCGTGCCAGCGAGACCACGGGCGACCTGGACCGGGCGCTGGGCCGCTATATCGCCTACCAGCAGCAGATAGACGCGCTACGCAAGCGCCTGATCAGTGCCGCGACCTACCCTGCCATGCTGCTGTTCGCAGGCGGTGGCGTATGCCTGTTCCTGGTCGGCTACCTGGTGCCCAAGTTCTCCCAGATCTACGACGGCATGCAGGGTGAGCTGCCGCTGATGTCGCGCCTGCTGCTGGGGTTTGGCGGCTTCCTGGCCGAGCACCGTGCCATGGCGGCCGGCGTGCTGTTTGCCACCATCGCCGGCAGCGTCGCCCTGCTCATGCAACCAGCCAGCCGCGCCAAGCTGGCCGACCTGGCCTGGCGCAGCCCAGGCCTGGGTGCCCGCCTGCGGCTGTTCCAACTGGCCCGCTTCTACCGCGCGACCGGCATGCTGCTGCAGGGCGGCATACCGTTGGTCACCGCCTTCGAGCGGGTAACCGATCTGCTCCACCCGGCCCTGCGGCCACCGCTGCGCCAGGCCATACAGGCTTTGCGCCAGGGCCAGCCACTGGCCGAGACGCTGTCGCGCGCCGGCCTCACCACGGCCATTGCCCTGCGGCTCTTGCAGGTGGGTGAGCGCACCGGCCAACTGGGCGAGATGCTGGAACGTACTGCCGCCTTCCATGATGAAGAGCTGAGCCGCTTTGTCGATACGGCTGCCAAGCTGGTGGAACCCATACTGATGCTGCTGATGGGCGGCTTTATCGGCATGATCGTGCTGCTGATGTACCTGCCCATCTTCGACCTGGCGGGAGGCATGCAGTAATGGCCACGCCCAATACCCTGGAACGCAAGCTCAGCGCCGAACAGCTGGCCCGCGCCCGCGTCGAGGCGGAGACCGGCGGCCTGCACCTGCTGACGGCCCTGGCCGCGCAATCGCAATCCAGCAAGGAGGCCGTGCTGGCAGCCTTGTCGTCGACCTTGCGGATTCCGCTGGTGCCCACCCAGAAGCTGGCCGACCTCAGCCCCGATTTCACCCGCCTGCCCTTCAGCGAAGCCTCGGCCCGGCTGTGCCTGCCCATCAAGCACAAGGACCGCACCATCGCCATCGTGGCAGACCCGCTGCAGGCCGGCCTGCTGCACTGGCTGGAACACAAGCTGGACGGCGCCTACCAGCTGGCCCTGTGCGATGACGAGGCCCTGCGCGAGCGCCTGGGCGCCCTGGAAGAAGGCCGCCGCGCCATCGATGGCCTGTTGCCGCAAACCGAGGGCAAGAAGCGGGGCGAGGTGGTGGAAGTCATCACCCTGGCCACCATCGCCGAGGAATCCAGCGCTGCCGTCAGGCTGGTCAACTCCACCCTCTACGATGCGCTCAAGAGCGGTGCCAGCGACATCCATATCGAGAGCGAGCCTGACGGGCTGTGCGTCAAATACCGCATAGATGGCGTGCTGCATGCCGCCAGCCGGGTCAATGGCCAGGAGCTGGCCGAACAGGCCATCTCGCGTATCAAGATCATCAGCGAACTCGACATCGCCGAGCGCCGGGTGCCGCAGGATGGACGCTTCAAGGCCTTTATCCTGGAGCGGGAAGTGGATTTCCGCGTCTCCATCATGCCCAGCATGCACGGCGAAGACGCAGTCTTGCGGGTGCTGGACAAGCAGGCCGTCACCCAGCAGATCAATGGCCTCAGCCTGGCCAGCCTGGGGCTGGATGCCGCCACCTGCAGCACCATACTGAGCCTGGCCCGCGAGCCCTACGGCATGCTGCTGGTCACCGGCCCGACCGGTTCGGGCAAGACCACCACCCTGTATGCCGCGCTGGCCGAGGTGAACAGCAGCGAGGAAAAACTCATCACCATCGAAGACCCGGTGGAATACCAGCTGCCCGGCGTGCTGCAGATACCGGTGAACGAGAAGAAGGGCCTGACCTTTGCCCGTGGCCTGCGCTCCATCCTGCGGCACGATCCTGACCGCATCATGGTGGGCGAAATACGCGACCCGGAGACCGCCCAGATTGCGGTGCAGGCGGCGCTGACCGGCCACCTGGTGCTCTCCACCGTGCACGCCAACAGCGTGTTCGATGTGATCAGCCGCTTCCTGCACATGGAAGTCGACCCCTACAGCCTGGTCTCCGCCCTCAACGGCGTGCTGGGCCAACGCCTGGTGCGGCGTATCTGCAGCCACTGCAGCGTGCCCTATCGGCCGCCATCGGACCTGCTGATCGCGTCCGGCATTCAGGCATCCTGGCTGCCCCGCTTCCAGTTCCGTATTGGCCGTGGCTGCCCGGCATGCCGGCAGTCCGGCTATCAGGGCCGGATCGCCATTGCCGAAGTGCTGCAACTGAACGACACCCTGCGCGAGCTGATATTGAGCCGCGCCCCCATGAGCGAGATCAAGGCCGCCGCCCGCAAGGCTGGCAGCCGCCCCTTGCGTCAGATCGCCCTGGCCGCTGTGGCCCAGGGCGCGACCACTTTGCAGGAAATCAACCGTGTTACCTTCGTTCGCTGAACTGCGCCCCGATAGGGTGGTGCTGTTCCTCGGCGCCGATTCCCTGCTTGCCGTCGAGCAACATGGCTGGCAACGCCGTCACGCGGCCGAGCTGCGCCTGCCCCTGCGGCTGCAGGACGGCCTGCCGCAACTTGACCTGCTGGCCCAGTGGCTGGGCGAGCGCCGTGCCCGCCGGCTGGAAGTCCGGCTGTCCAGCGCCTGGGTGCGCTTCGCCATCCTGCCCTGGCAGACTGCCCTGAGCGACGAAACCGTCGCACAGGCCATGGCCCAGGCCCTGTTTGCCGAACAGTACGGCGCCGCCAGCGCCGGCTGGGAAGTCACCCTGTCGCCGTTCAAGCCTGGCAGCGCCCGGGTTGCCAGTGCGCTGGATGGCCGCTGGCTGGCCGCCCTGCGTGAGCTGGCAGAGCAGCAACGCTACCGGCTGGTCTCCATGCAGCCGGTGCTGGTCTCGCTGTTCAACCGATTGGCCGACAAGCTGCCGCAGGATGCCCTGCTGGCCGTGGTGGAACCGCGCCGGCTGGCGCTGCTGCAGTTACAGCGTGGCCAGTGGGCCAGCCTTTACAACCGGGTGCTGCCCGAGCCCTGGGAGCGCCGCCTGCCCAGCCTGATTACCCAGGCCAGCGCCACCCTGGACGCGCTCAACAGCCCCGTCTACATTGCCGCCCCGCTGTTCCAGCGGCCGGATCTGGGCAGGCTGTCCGCCACCTGGCTGCGGCTGCCGGCACAACGCGGCTATGATCCGCGCAGGGACCCCGAATGGGCCCTGTGCACAGGTGTTTGAATGGCACGCATGCAATTGGATTTCGTGGCGACGCGTCGCCATTTCAGTGTTTTCGGTCTGCTGCTGCTCACCGCTGGCCTGGCCTGCCTGCTGCTGGCCAGCTGGCGCATGAGCCAGACCCAGCAGGTGCAACAGCAGCTGGAAGGCCAGCTATGGCAGTTGCAGGCGCCGCCCGCCAGCCCCGAAACCGATACCGAGGCCACCGCCCTGGTCGCCGCCGACCGCCTTGCACGGCAGTTCCGCCGGCCCTGGACCATGCTGTTCCAGCGGCTGGAGCAGATCAATGTTCCTGGCGTGCGCCTGGGCCAGATATTGCCGCAGGCGGGCGACAAGGCCTCGGTGCAGTTGGGTGGTGAGGCCAGCGATGCCGAATCGCTGTATGAATACCTGCGCGCCCTGCGCCGCCAGGGCGGGGTAACTGACGTCTACCTGCTGCAACAGCACTGGGATGCCGAGAGCGAGGCGCTGCGCTTTGTGGTGCAGGCGCGCTGGGATGCCGGCCAGGAACCGGTGGGGGCGCCATGATGGTCTGGCCACGCTATATCTGGATGCTGCTGGGCACCTCGGGCCGCCTGGGAGTGTGGCTGCTGCTAGGCGCCGCCGTATTCTGGCTGGTGCAGGTGCAACCTGCCGCCACCCAGTTGACCGAGACCCAGGCCAAGCTACGCCAGGCGCAGCAGACGCAGACCCTGTCCGCGCCGGCCAAGCCACGCCGCATCAACGACTTCTATGCCCGCTTCCCGCCGCTGGAGCAGCTACCCGACCAACTGGCGGCGCTGGATGTGGCCGCCGAGGCAGCGGACCTGGCCATCAATGAGTCGTACTACCAGCTGCAGACCGTCAACGGCCTGGCGCTGCGGCGCTACCAGGTGAACCTGCCGCTGGATGGCGACTACCCGTCGCTGCGGCTGTTCCTCAACCGTGCGCTGGGCGATGCGCCCAATGCGGTGCTCGATGAAGTCCGCTTCGAGCGCGACCCCAAGAGTGATGTGGTCACGGCCCAGCTCAAGCTCAGCTACTACTATCGCGAAGCCACACCGGCAGGCGCAGATGCGCCGCTGCCAGCCAGCGTACCCGCCGTGGCCGGCGCGGTACCACCTGTCGCAGTGCCGACGCCAGCACCGGCACCCGCTACGGCACCTGCACCTGCCGCACCCGCTGCATCCGTACCAGCAGCGGCGACACCACCCGCCGCGCCCCTGCCACCCCCTGCGGGAGCCCGGCCATGAGCCTGAACCGCAAGCAGGCCATGGGCCTGGCCCTGGTGGTCGTGGTCGGCCTGTCCGTCTGGTCTACCCGGCTGGGTGGCGACGAAGACGACCTAACGCCGGCGGGGCCGACCGTCAGCATCAGCGACCCGAATGTCGCATCGGCCACCCCCACCCTGCCGCCCGACGCCACCACCGCGCCCGCCACCGGCGAAAGCTGGCAAAGCGCCATGCAGCGCGACACCGGTTCGCTGCAAGGCGTGGTGGCGGATCCCTTTGGCTCCAGCAAGCCCAAGGCCACGCCCCCGGCCGAAGCCGCCGTGACCGAACCGGCCGCTGTCGTCGCCCCCCCGCCGCCCCCGCCGCCCCTGGCACCGCCCTATCGCTACCTGGGCAAGCTGGAGAAGGGCGGCAAGCTGGATATCTATCTCGATAATCAGGGCAGCCCCCTGATAGCCCGCCCTGGCGATACCCTGCCCGGTGGCTGGCGGCTGGACAGCCTGACCGGCGGCCAGCTTGTATTCACCCATCTCGCCACCAGCGAACAACACACTGTGGGCCTTACGCCATGAATCTGATACGCCCCGGCCTGACCGGCCTGATGTTGCTGACCCTGGTAGCCTGCGCCAGCCAGCCCCAGCAACGCTTCGACCAAGCCCGCCAGATGCTGGGCGAGAACCGCAGCGAAGAAGCCCTGCTGGCGCTGGAAGAACTGGTGAAGCAGGAGCCCGGCAACCAGGAATTCCGCCGCTACTGGCTGCGCCAGCGCGATGCCATCGTCGAGCGCACCCTGCGCGAGGCCGAATCGCTGCGTATCAACCAGCGCTACAGCGAGGCCCAGGCGCGGATAGAGACCGTGCTGCGGATACAGCCGGGCAACCCGCGCGCAGCCGATATGCGGCTGGCGCTGGACCGCGAGCTGGCGCATAACACCCTGGTGGAGCAGGCCATAGCGGCCCAGCAGGCCGGCCAGCCCGCCCAGGCCCGTGCCCTGCTCAAGCAGGTGCTGGCCGAATCGCCCCGCCACCTGGGCGCCCGCAAGCGCCTGGCCGAGCTGGACAAGGCCCGCAACAAGGCCGAGATGGCGCCGATATCGGCCAACTCGCCGCTGCGCGCCCCCGTCACCATGGAATTCCGCAACGCGCCGCTGCAAAGCATCTTCGACATGCTGAGCCAGAGCACCGGTGTCAATTTCGTATTCGACCGCGATCTCAAGCTGGACGGCCAGGCCACCATCCTGGCCCGCGACACCCCGCTGGACGAGACCCTCAATGTGCTGCTGACCAGCCAGCAACTGGCCAAGCGGGTGCTGAACGACCGCACCGTGCTGATCTACCCGGCCACGCCCAATCGCCAGAAAGATCTGGAAGGCCTCAACGTCAAGACCTTCTACCTCAACAATATCGAGGCCAAGGCGGCCGCAGCGCTGATCAAGACCATCGTCAAGACCCGCGACATCTATACCGACGACAAGCTCAACCTGCTGGTGATGCGCGACACCCCCGAAGCCATAGGCGTAGCCGAGAAACTGGTGGCCGCCCATGACCTGGCCGAAGCCGAGGTCATGCTGGAAGTGGAAGTGATGGAAATCGGCAGCGAGCGCCTGGCCCAGTTGGGCGTGCAGTTCCCCGACCAGCTGTCGCTGTCGCTGCCCAAGGCCTTTGACGGCAGCAGCCTCAGCCTGGGCGAGCTGAAGAACCTGGGCCGCGATGGCCTCAAGCTGGGCATAGGCGATCCGGCCCTGCTGCTCAACCTCAAGCACACCGACGGCACCACCGATACCCTGGCCAACCCGCGCATACGGGTACGCAACCGCGAGAAGGCCAAGATCCATATCGGCGACCGCGTACCGGTGATCACCACCACCACCAACCCCACCTCGGGCTCGGTGGCCGAATCGGTGGCCTATCTGGACGTGGGCCTCAAGCTGGATGTGGAACCGCAGGTATTCCAGGACGACGAGGTGGGCATACGCCTGAACCTGGAAGTCAGCAATATCGTCAAGGAAGTGCCCAGCAAGACCGGCCTGCTGACCTACCAGATCGGCACCCGCACCACCAGCACCGCCCTGCGCCTGCGTGATGGCGAGACCCAGGTGCTGGCCGGCCTGATCAAGCAGGAAGAACTGGAATCGGCCTCGCGCCTGCCGGGCCTGGGCCAGCTGCCCATGCTGGGCAAGCTGTTCTCGTCCGAGAAGCGGCAACGCACCAAGTCCGAGCTAGTGCTGCTGATCACCCCAAGGATACTGCGCAACCTGGCCGTACCCGATGCCAGCCAGACCGAGTTCACCAGCGGCACCGAAGACCATGTCGGCAGCGAAACCCTGCGCCTGCCGGACGGCAACAGCCAGATCAGCATACCGGCCGAGGGCAGCCAGCCGCTGGCACCCCCGCCCGCACCGCAGCCACAGGTAGAACCGGTGCCACCACCGCAGGTTGACCCGGTGCCGCCGCCACCGCTACCGGTCCCGCCGCAGAACCCGAAATGAAGCAACGTGGCTTTACCCTGATAGAGCTGCTGGTCACCCTGACCCTGCTGGCCATCCTGGCCGGCGCAGCACTACCCTTGGCCCAGTTGCAGGCCCAGCGCAGCCGCGAGCAGAATCTGCGGCAGGCGCTGTGGTCGCTGCGCAATGCCATAGACGAGTACAAGCGCGCCTACGATGAAGGCCGGCTGGAAAAGACCGTGGGCAGCAGCGGTTATCCGGCCAATCTGCGGGTGCTAGTGGACGGGGTATCGGATATCTCCTCGCCGGACGCGCAGAAGCTGTATTTCCTGCGCCGCATCCCACGCGACCCTTTCTTCCCCGACCAGACCGCGCCCCCCGAGACCACCTGGGGCCTGCGCAGCTACGCCTCGCCCGCCGAGGCCCCCAGGGCCGGCGCCGACGTGTACGATGTCTACAGCCTCAACCCCGGCACGGCGCTGGACGGCCAGCCCTACCGACTATGGTGACCCCCATGCGCCATCGCGGCTTTACCCTGCTGGAACTGATGATCGCCATGGCCATCGTCGCCACCCTGCTCAGCATCGTGGCACCGCGCTACCTGGGCAGTGTGGACCGCGCCAAGGAGACCGTGCTGCAGGATGACCTGCACACCATGCGCAAGGTGTTGGACCAATTCCATGCCGACCGTGGCCGCTACCCCAATGATCTGGAAGAGCTGGTCAGCGCCCGCTACCTGCGCAGCATCCCGGTCGACCCCCTGACCGAGCGCAACGATACCTGGCGGGTAGAGCCACCACCGCCCGGCAGCCAGGGCAATGTCGGCGATGTCCGCAGTGGCGCCAGCGGCCGTGGCAGCGACGGACGCGACTATGGCAGTTGGTGAACGGGGCTCGGCCTATCTCTGGCTGATGGGTGTGCTGGTGGTACTGGGCCTTATCATGGGTCGCGCCATTGAAGTAGCCAGCACCCAGGCAGATCGCCAACGCGAACGCACCCTGCTGCAGGTGGGCGACGCCTACCGCCGCGCCATCGCCAGCTATGCCGCCCTGCCCGGCAGCGACGGCAGCCTGCCACGCTCGGTGGAAGACCTGCTGCAAGACCCCCGCGCCAGCGAACCGGTACGCCACTTGCGCCGTGCCTATGCCGACCCAGTCAGCGGCCAGCCCATGCAGCTGATACGGCGCGAGGACGAAGGCATCGTCGGCGTCCACAGCCCCTCCGACCGCCCTCCCCTGATGCGCCGTGGCTTTGCCCTGCGCTACAAGGAATTCGAGAAGGCAGAGCGGATAGCGGACTGGCAGTTCCTGTTCCAGCCTAGCGGGCAGGCTAAGAACTAGGTTGGTTGGCCATGATGGGCCACACCAGCAGGTAAAGCGCTGCCGTCAGACTGAATGGCCATACTGTTATGCTGCGGCTCCCTTCAGTCAGGCGATCTGGCCACCGAACCGTCGGCCTGCAATACCTGACCTCCTCCAAAACCGGCTCGCCACCAGCGCCATACACGCTGGCCTGCGGCCTGCCCCTATAGGCAGGCGTGGCAGGACAAGCCAATCACGGCACGGCCGGCACAGGCCGTGGGGGCGAGCCCAGCCAGGCAAACACGGCCGACCACAATTCCGGATGCGCAGTGACGAAATCGTGCCCCCCGCGCAGCATCAGCACCTGGTCTGCCACAAACTGGCCGTGCGCGGGCTGCGATACCAGATCTTCCCGCGCGTAGGCCGCAAATGACAGCCTGCTGTCTGACTTCACCTTGTACAGCCCATCCAACGCCAACTGGGATGCTGCGCGATTCTGGTCCGATACCCCCAGCATGGCCGCCTCGAAGTTTTTCTGATACGTCAGGTTGGGGCGGGGAGAGAAGGGAGTGCCTGACTTGCCGACCCAGTGTTCCGGTGGTTGCAGGCGCAGTAGCGGGGCAATCAAGACCAGCCGATGCGGCACCTCGAGTGCGTCGCTGGTCAGCTTGGCCAGCGGACCACCCAGGCTCTCGCCATGAATAACCAGCTGGCCCGCAGGATTGAGCTTACGGATGAAACTCGCCGTGTACTCGGCATCCTTGCGCATGGCCTCAACCATACCCTGTGTACGCAAGCGACTGGACACGCCACTACCCGTACCAAGGTTGCCGCTATAGTTCACCGCCAGCACATTCCAACCCGCGTCCATGTACTCCCTGATCGAATTGGAATCCAAATTCGCTATGGTGCCGCGTGGTCCACCACGAAAAAACACCACCAAGCCCTTGGTACCGGACGCCTTGGCCATCAAACCATGCAGCGGCCAATCATCGGCGCCCAGACTGAGCTGCGCCAGACTGAAGTCCGTAGGCTCGCCCGCCGTGTTGTTGGCCGGGCAGGACTGCAGGAAACGACGACCGCTCCTGCTCAGAACGATCACCTTGCCCGCGTTCACTTTCTTCAAAATCAGTCCGTAGTCGCTGCCATCACTGGTCGCTAGATCATGGATATAGAAACCCGGGTGCTTACCCAGCGCTTCTGCCACTGCCGCCTCCAGACTCTTGGCCCCCTTCGCGGTGCTGTTGATATACAGCCGCGCCTTATCAAAATACCCTAGCAATCGGCCGTTGTTGGAAGCGATTAGGGGTTTGGCGAAGGGCGGCAGGGCACCAGCTGGCATATCTGGGGCGATGCCGACATCGCTTAACCAAGGCAAACCGGCTGACCCCAGAGGCCTCGTCAGCTTACCCTGTGGTAGCTCTACGCCTTTGAAGGCGGTTGGCGTACGCGCATTGCTAGTCAGGACCGCCAGATCCAGCCCATGGAAATTTTCGACCAGCGCGCCAATCGGCCCGTGGCTATCCATGAACAGACCCATCAACATATCCCCTGGTACCGCCGTGTGCATCGTCGCTGCTTTGCCAGCCGCCAGATAGGCCGCCGCCGTCTCAGCCGTATCGCTGGGAATGGCTCCCCATACCACCGATGTGGTTGCGACCTGCTTGTCGATAGGAATTCTTTGGCCAATTCTTCCCTGCCCCGTCTGTGCATCGAATACCATGCGAGACAACATCTGGCCATTTTCCACCAGATACAACCCACGCTCATTCTTATCCCAGGCAAGCGCCCTGACGCTTTTATACGCCTCAGCACCCGTCATGCAGGTCTCTTCGGCGCCTGTCTTGAATGCGCAATCAAGATTCAGTATTGATAATCTTCGCCCTACCCCAACAACTGTCGTTTTGCTGGCAATATCCTGATAAAAAACAGCATGCTTACCACTCGGGGACAAGTTAACCCCCTCGCCGCCAAACTCACAAAGTTTTTTTGATGACGCCCGATAAGCGTCAAAATAAGGCCAGGCCTGTGCTTGCTGCTTTTGGTCAGCACAGGCATTCGTCAACAGCACGAGCGATACAGCGATAGCGAGTTTCTTGTCTTGTACAATATTAATTTTCATACTTGATCACTAGCATTGAATACCCTTTGCCTGAAAAGGACAAGAGAAAAAAGGACGGCATCTTGAAGGACTTACGAACATTAAGCAACCCGCCTCGGCAAATGCATAGTAGTCAATTTGAAAATTTTAGGCCATTGCGCGATTAGGGAGGCAAACGCGTAGGGCGCAATAAGCGAAGAGCATTACGCCGCATGCTATCACTACCACTTATGCTAAATACAAACCATACAGATTGATTACTCAGCGGTGCCAATTTATTAATCTTTACGATACATCGGTGGATAGTTGAGGGCAGCCCCTTCGGAATGATGAACATATTGACCATCGCGGCATTCGGCATCAAACCAAGTGCCGAGCTGTCCTTATACAACGCCACGCCCCCTGCTTAATGCGCGCAATGAAAGACCGAGGTACTGAGCTGGTAACGAACGCCATGCTGGGCGCTTCGGAGCTGCAAGAGTATGATGGCGGATAGATACATACTTAGAGGAGGCTAAAATGCATAACGAGAATGATGCATGGGCAAGGGACCAGTACCAGATTTCGAAGTTTGCACAGGCATTGGAGCTGCAACTCCGTGGAAAATATGAGGACGCGGCAGCTGCTGAGCAGGGAACAAGGGCTGCAGCAGATCGCACTTTAACTCTGGCCGTGAATGCGCCGTGGGGGAAGGGAAAAAGTTTTTTCCTGGAAGGATTTGTTCAGCAATTAAAGTCTAATCATGTGGTCGTAACTTTTGACGCATGGGAGACAGATTTTGCAGGCAATCCCTTGGTCGCATTTTGTCTTGAGGTTACATCGCAAATTGCAGCGACGACTGGTATAGGAGACTCTGTTAAGGACGAATTAAAGAAAGCGGCCGGTCAATTGTTTTTCCACTATGCGAAACACATGGTAGGTGGAGTTTTTAGTGCTTTGCTCAGTACTGCTGTTCCTGCGGGAGGTGTTTTAGCGAGTGGAGCGTTGAAAGGAATCGAGGGGGCTGGAAATCAACCGCCAGCAACTGACGAGGACTGTGTCGAAAAGATGCAAGCGGAGTATACCTCGATAAAAAAATCAATTAATGCCATGAGGGATGTTCTGGCAAACTTAGTGGAAACAGTGAGCAAAAGCAATGACTTGTATTTGCCTATTTTTATAGTAGTGGATGAGTTAGACAGGTGCAGACCAAATTATGCCATAGAGTTACTGGAAAACATAAAGCATATTTTTGAGGTCGAAGGAGTATATTTCGTATTTGGAATTAGCCTGGATTCACTAGCGCATTCAATTCAGGCTGTATATGGCAATGGATTTGACGGCAGAGCCTACTTAGATAGATTTTTTTCTCTGGAGTATTCTTTACCAATAGCATCAAATTTTGATTATATCCACAGTGCACTTAAGGAAAAGTACATCATCGACTTTAAAAAGCTAATAATATTAGCACCCAGCCATCACGAAGGCATTGACAGGGAGGCTTCGAGATTATTAGGAAAGATTGCCAGTTGGTATGAGATGACCCCACGCGATATCGACAAGGCTTGCCTAAAGTTGTCTATGATACTGAAAGAAAGCAATGCAATGCATGCATTGCCATTGTTTGTCCTTCTTTGCTACTGGCAGTGCAATAAGACACTATCAGCATCATTATTTAAGAAAATAAAAAATGGGGAGGCCTATGGTGAATTGTTTGCTGGGACTAGCAAAAAGAGTAAGCCATACATTGAGATTGGCGAAGGCAATCATGATGTAGATCAGGTCTTTTCGATTTATATGATTGTCGCGAGAAAAGTTGCGAATGAAAGAGACTCAACAAGTAGTGCATCTGTAATTTCCACCGCCGTCTGGGATTCGGCACTATCCAGGCTGAATAGTCATTCTTCGGCTAGCCATTCACTTGGTCACATCATGGAGTATCCTGATCTAATTACGAGTGGCACTTTGAACCATAAGCGCGGCGCCCCCTAAGCTAATTAGCCATCGATGGTGTTTCAAGTGACTTTGTTTTTTACAGTCACCACGCGGCGCAAGGTGCAAGTCTTGTATTTTGTACACCACATGGCCTGTAGCAACCCCTACCACCGAACGAACCCGAAAATAAATCGCTCAATACGGCTGCTTAACCAAACTACGCCAGCTCCGCCACCCTGTCCTCAACAGCCGCCGGCACCATACGCCAGGGCGGGGTCGGGCGGAAGTGGTCCTGCAGGAAGTTGAGAAAGGCCCGCAGGCGCATGGGCATGCCGTTGCGGTGGGGGACCAGGGCGACTACGTCGGCGTCGGCTACCTGCCAATCGGGCAGCACCCGTTGCAGCGTGCCGGCAGCCAGATCGTCGGCCACATGCCACTCCGAGCGCAGCATGAGGCCTTTGCCGACCAGCGCCCACTGCCGCAGTACGTCGCCGTCGTTGACGCTGAGTGCCTCGCTGATGCGCACATTGGTCTTTTCACCGTTCTGGTGGAAAGACCACAGGGTGGTGTCTTCGTCGTTCTCGCGCAGTACCAGGCACTGGTGCCGGCGCAGATCTTCTGGCGTTTGCGGTTCGCCGTGCAGGGTCAGGTAGTCGGGCGAGGCGCACAGCACGCGACGGTTGGGGGCAATGGGGTAGGCGACCCAGTCGGAATCGGGTAGCTCGCCTATGTGCAGCACCAGGTCGAAGCGCTCGTTGCGGTTGACCGAGAAGCGGTCGCTCAGTATCAGTGAGATATCGAGTTCGGGGTGCTGGGCGTGGAAGGCCGCCACGATGGGTGCCAGGTAGCGCCGGCCAAAACCCAGCGGGCCATGGATGCGCAGCGCGCCGGCAATGCGGCCGCTGCTACCGCGCACGTCGTCCATCAGGCGGTCGAATTCCCGCAGCAGCTCCTGCCCGCGTGCCAGCAGCAGCTCACCTTCTTCGGTCAGCTTGATGCCGCGCGCATTGCGGTCCAGCAGCCGCACGCCCAGTCGTCCCTCCAGCTGCTTCAGGCGCTGTGACATCGCCGCCGTACTCAGGTCCAGTTGCTTGGCCGCGCCGGAAAAACTGCCGGCCTCGGCGATCGCCACGAACATGCGTATGGACTGAAGCTCGCTGTAATCATTCATGATTTTTGGGCGCCGCCGGGAGCTGCAACAGGCGGTTAGATACCGGTATTAATAAGGGCTTATATAATATCATTCCGTCATAATGCTAAATGACCGCTGGTCGGTTGTATCCTGCCAAGTAGCAGGTGAGGCATTGCTGTCTAGACAGCCTACGCTCCTGCCTGCTTGCGCTGCAGCCCGCATTCCGCCTTTGTTTCAAGCACTTGGCCTACCTTTGGCCTGGTCGGGGTGTGAGTATTACCGAGTAGCCTGCCGTAGCAAGGAGGCCGCACCACAGGGGTAGCCGGGGTGGGGCTGCTGCCCGCCCCGGTACCAACGATTGCGGCAGCTCAAGCTGCAGCACGCCCTTTATCGTGCGCCGCCGTCGCCAGCCCTTCCAGTATCGGGCAGTCTGGCCGGTGGTCGCCGCAGCAGGCCTGGGCCAGGGTCTGCAGGGTGGCCCGCATCTCGCTCAGCGCGGCGATGCGCGCATCCAGTTCGGCGATATGGCTTTCGGCCAGTTGCTTGACCGCCGCGCTTTCGCGCTGTTTGTCTTCCCATAGTGATAGCAGCAAGCTTATCTGCTCCAGCGAGAAGCCCAGGTCGCGGGCGCGGCGGATAAAGCGCAACAGGTGGATATCGCGCTGGCCATACTGGCGGTAGCCCGACTGGCTGCGCTGGCTGGCTGCCAGCAGGCCTATGCCCTCGTAGTGCCTGATCATCTTGGCACTGACCCCGCTGGCGCGGGCGGCTTCTCCGATATTCATGGCGTGGTTACCTGGTGGTGTCGCTGCGGACAAGCCCACAAGCGTACGTAGCATTATCGTTCCCCCGGCTGCCAGCGCCGCAGCAACAGGGCATTGGCCACCACACTGACGCTGGAGAACGCCATGGCGGCCCCTGCCACCACCGGGTTGAGCAGGCCCATGGCGGCCAGCGGTATGCCCACTACGTTGTAGCAGAAGGCCCAGAACAGGTTCTGCCGTATCTTGGCGTAGCTGCGGCGGGAGATGGCGATGGCATCGGCCACCCGGGCCAGATCGCCCCGCATCAGGGTGATGCCAGCTGCATGCATGGCCACGTCGGTGCCGCTACCCATGGCGATGCCGACATCGGCGGCCGCCAGTGCCGGTGCATCATTGATGCCGTCGCCCACCATGGCCACCACATGGCCTTCAGCCTTGAGCGCCAGCAGGGTCTGGGCCTTGTCGGCCGGCAGAATACCGGCCTGGAACTGGCCCAGCCCCAGCTCGGCAGCCACCTGGGCGGCGGCGCCCTGGTTATCGCCCGTCAGCATGATGGTCTGCACCCCCATGGCCTGCAGCCTGGCCAGTGCCGCTGCCGCGCCGGGCTTGATGGCATCGCCAAAGGCCAGCAGCCCCAGCACCGCCGGCTCGCCTACCCGGGCCAGCCAGGACAAGGTGCGGCCCTGTTGCTCCAGCGCAGCGGCCTGCTCGGCCAGGCCTGCCAGGGCTATGCCTTGCTCCTGCATTAGGCGGGCGGTGCCCAGCAGGTATACCGCTCCGTCGATTTCGCCGCTGATGCCACGCCCCGGCAGGGCCTGCAACTGGCCGGCCGGCAGCGCGGTAACCCCAGCCTGTTGTGCCGCCCCGACCACGGCATGGGCCAGCGGATGCTCGCTACCCGCCTGCAGCCCCGCTGACAGTGCCAGCAAGCTAGCGTCGCTCACCCCATTGCCGGCCATGGCCAGCAGGCGCGGCTTGCCCTCGGTCAGGGTGCCGGTCTTGTCAAACGCAACGGCACTGATACGGTGGGCCGTTTCTAGCGCCTCGGCATCCTTGATCAGTATGCCGTGCCTTGCCGCCACCCCGGTGCCCGCCATGATGGCCGTGGGCGTGGCCAGCCCCAGGGCACAGGGGCACGCGATCACCAGCACGGCCACTGCGTTGATGATGGCCGGCTCCAACTGGCCGGCCAGCAGCCACCAGGCCAGCAGCGTCAGCAAGGCGATGACCAGTACCACCGGCACGAATACCGCGCTGACCTGGTCCACCAAACGCTGTATCGGCGCCTTGGCCGCTTGGGCATGCTCTACCAGCCGGATGATGCGTGCCAGGGTGGTCTCCGCCCCGATAGCCACGGTACGCACCAGCAGCAGGCCATCGCCATTGATGGCACCGCCGGTTACCCGCTCACCCGGGCCCTTGGGAACGGGCAGGCTCTCGCCGGTCAGCAGTGCCTCGTCCAGCTGGCTGCTGCCTTCCACCACCTCGCCATCCACTGGCACCCGCTCACCGGGGCGCACCACCACCATATCACCCACGGTAATCAGGGCGATGGGCACATCCTCATCCCGCCCCTCACGGCGGCGCCTTGCAGTGGCTGGCCGCAGGGCCTGCAGGGCATGAATGGCCTCGCTGGTCTGGCGCTTGGCCCGGGCTTCCAGCCATTTGCCCAGCAGCACCAGGCTGATCACCACGGCCGAGGCCTCAAAGTAGAGATGGGGCATGCCGTGCTCGCCATGCCGTAGCAAGAGATAGACACTCAGGCCAAAGGCCGCGCTGGTGCCCAGGGCGACCAGCAGATCCATATTGCCACTACCCGCCCGCACCGCCAGGTAACCGGCACGGTAAAAGCGCGCGCCCAGCCAGAACTGTACCGGGGTGGCCAGCAGCAGTTGCAGCCAGCCCGGCAGCATCCAATGGCCACCCGCCAACTCGGCCAGCATAGGCAGCACCAGGGGCAGCGACAGCGCGCCCGATACCGCCACGGGCCACCAGGCCGGCAGCGCAGGCCGCGCGCTGTCCTTGTCCGCCTGAGGCAGGCTGGCGCTGTAGCCGGCGCGTGCCACGGCGGCCATCAGGCAGGCGCTCTCCACCCCTTGGTCCACCAGCAGTGTGGCCTGCTCGGTCGCCAGGTTGACACTGACTTCGCGCACGCCAGGCTCCCGCGCCAGCACCTTCTCCACCCGCCCTACGCAGCTGGCACAGCTCATCCCGCCTATGGCCAGGGTCAGGGTCTGCTGCGGCACGCTGAAGCCCGCCTGGGCGATGGCGCCGCGCACCATGGCCAGCGTCAGCTCGGGGCCCGCCGTGAGCGTGGCCGATTCGCTGGCCAGGTTGACGCTGGCTGCCTTTACACCGGGCAGCCGTGCCAGCACTTTCTCCACTCGGCTAACGCAGCTTGCACAGGTCATGCCGGCCACCGGCACGGTCAGTTGGCGGGTCGGCTCCTTAGTCTCGGTTTGCATGGTGTCAGTCCTTGTCATGGATACGGGGATGACTGCAGTCTGCACCTTCCCATCATGGTAAGGTCAAGCATCTTGTGCGCGGATTCGTCGCCGCCAGTCGCCCGCGCTGTGCGCAGTGCAGGCCAGCCGCTATCATCCGCCTCCCGCTACCCCTTGATTAAAAGCAATGATGGATTGGCAGCCCTGGCAATACACCGACCCGAACGGCCTTACCCTGCGCGGCTGGCATACCCCGCCCTCGGGCAAGCCTGTGCTGCATTTCCTGCATGGCAATGGCTTCAGCGGGCGCACCTATGAGCCCATGCTGGCATGGTTGGCGGCGGATTTCGACCTGTGGCTGTGTGATCTGCCCGGCCATGGCCGTAGCGATGCCGGTGATCGTTTTCTGGGCTGGAACCGCAATGCCAGCCTGGCGCTGGACGCTTTTATGGCACACCAGTCGCTGTGGGATGCCGGACTGCCGCGCTACGCCCTGGGTCACAGCTTTGGCGGGGTGCTGACGGCGCTATCGCTGGCAGAGCGGCCTGGCCTGTTCCAACGTGCCGTGCTGCTGGACCCGGTGATCTTTACCCCCTGGATGAACCGGTTGCTGCGGGCGGCGGAAACCCTGGGGCTGGCACACCACACCCCGCTGGCCAGGCTGTCGCGCAAGCGCCGCCGGGTCTGGCCCAGTGCCGCTGCGGCGCAGGCAACACTCAGCGGCCGTGGCATCTTCCGGGGCTGGACCGAGGCCGCCATGGCCGCCTATGTGGCCCACGCCATGGCCCCGATTGCCGAGGGTGTTGGTCTGTGCACGCCTGCCTGCCTCGAATCCACCATCTTCGGTTCGGCCCCGCAGCGGCTATGGCCTTCGCTACGTGCCAGCACCACCCCGGTGCGGCTGATCCACGGCGACCAGACCTACCCCTTCGTGCCGGTCTCGGCCCAGCGCTGGCAACGGCTCAACCCCCAGGTCGAAGTCATGCAGACCCAAGGTGGCCATTGCTTTATGCAGGAGGACCCGGCACAGGCGGCCGATTTGACACGTGCCTACCTGCTGGGAAAAAGCTGAAAAACCTGGCGCATGGCCGCATGCGTCACAGGCAGGCGGCAGGCGGCAGGCGGCAGGCGGAGCATGCCGGGCAGATAGCAGGCCAAACTACGGCGCTGCTATTCCCCCAGCAACTGCCGGGCACTGGCCAGCGTGCGCAACTGCCTGCGCACATGGCACACCACATCCTGCCGGCTCAGGCTGTCGCCGCTGCAGATCACTTCATCGGGCGCCACGCCCAGCTCGGCACATAGCAGCAGGGCATCGTCGTCGTAGTTGCTGACGGGCGGCAGGGCACGGCCCAGGCGGCAGGCCGGCACCGACAGGTTGTCGTCCATCTCGTCAACCGGCAGCAGGTTGATGCCAAAGGACGGCTCTTCCGCCTCTATCATGGCCAACAGGTCATTGGGGGCCAGCGGCTCGCCTATGGCAACGCAGTGCTCGATCAGCACCCCGGCCATGGGCGTCAGCACCATATGGGTCTCGCCGGCCACGGCCAAGCGCACCAGCGGCGTATCGGCCGGAATATCGGCGCCTATGGCCACCAGCCATTCGGTCACCACCGTGGGGGTGCCAAGATCGTCGGGGGCGCAAACCAGATGGGTGGTGGAGGGCATGGTAGCGAACCTGTTAGAAATTGCGCCTAAGGCTAGCACGCTGCCGCCCATAAAAAAACGCCGCTGGGAGCGGCGTTCTTGCCTTTGGGCAGCGACCGGTATCAGCGCTTGTTGCGACGCTCGCTGACAGCGCCGGCCAGCTTCTTCAGCACGGCCACGCTGTCGTCCCAACCCAGGCAGGCATCGGTAATACTGCAGCCGTACTTCAACTGCTGGCCTTCCACCAGATCCTGGCGGCCTTCGTTGATATGGCTTTCTATCATCACGCCAAACACTGCATGGTTGCCGCCGGCAATCTGGCTGGCCACATCGTCGGCCACCGTGATCTGCTTGCGGTAATCCTTGCTGCTATTGGCATGGCTGAAGTCCACCATGACTTTTTCCGGCAGGCCGGCTGCCGCCAGGTCATTGACCGCACCCGCCACATGCTCGGCCGAGTAGTTGGGTGTCTTGCCACCGCGCAGGATGACGTGGCAATCGGGATTGCCACCCGTGGCGACGATGGCGGAATGGCCGAACTTGGTCACCGACAGGAAATGGTGCGGCACGCTGGCCGAGCGGATAGCGTCGATGGCGATCTTGAGATTGCCGTCTGTACCGTTCTTGAAACCCACCGGGCAGCTCAGGCCCGATGCCAGTTCGCGGTGAACCTGCGACTCGGTGGTGCGGGCACCGATGGCACCCCAGCTGATCAGGTCGGCAAAATACTGCGGCGTGATCATATCGAGGAACTCGGTGGAGGCCGGCACCCCCATGTCGTTCAGATCCAGCAACAGCTTGCGGGCAATGCGCAGGCCGTTGTTGATATCGAAGCTGCCATCCAGGTGCGGGTCGTTGATCAGGCCCTTCCAGCCCACCGTGGTACGCGGCTTCTCAAAGTAGACACGCATGACGATCAACAGATCGCGCGCCAGTTCCTCGTGTAAGGCCAGCAGGCGTCGGCCATAATCGAGCGCCGCCTCCGGGTCGTGTATCGAGCAGGGGCCTACCACCACCAGCAGGCGATCATCCTCGCCGGTCAGGATACGGTGTATGGCCTGGCGGGCCTGGAAGGTCGTGGTCGTCGCCACCTCGGTCACCGGGTACTTTTCCAGTGCCGCGATGGGCGGGAGCAATTCCTTGATTTCCTTGATGCGTACGTCGTCGGTTTGGAACAGCATGGCGGGCGCTTGCGGTTGGATTCGGGGACTGCCTAGGTTATCGACAGCCCTGCTGCGGCGCAAATAACTTTGTTCGATGGCTACGATAGCGGCCACGCATATACAGGAGGCAACCTTGAAGATCCACCAGCCCTGGCTGGCCAGGCTATTTGTATTGCTGCTGGCTGGCGTGGCCCTGCTGGCCGGCTACAGCCTGATCAGCACCTTGTGGCGCATGTGGCAGTACGGCGGTGACGGCCGCCCCGAGATAGCCTGGCGCCTGGCCCTGCAGGCCAGCCTGTTGCTGCTTGCCGCGCTGGCCCTGTATGTAATGCGCCGGCGTGCCATGCGCAAATCGCGCTAAAAACAAAACCGCCGGTTTCACGCGGCGGTTTTGTCTTGGGCGCTTGCAGGCTCAGTCGGCGTATTGCTTCTTGAGCCGTTCACGCCGCTCCTGCGCCTCTACCGTCAGCGACGCGGTAGGACGGGCCAGCAGACGGGCCAGGCCTATCGGTTCGCCGGTATCGTCACAGTAGCCGTAATCGCCATCGTCTATCTTCTTGACGGTGGATTCGATCTTCAGCAGCAGCTTGCGCTCACGATCACGCGTACGCAGTTCCAGCGCATATTCCTCTTCGAGGGTAGCGCGGTCAGCCGGATCAGGTGTCGCTTCCTGCTCTTGCAGGTGCTGGCTGGTGGCAGTGGCATTGGCGAGCAACTCGGCCTTCATGTCGAGCAGGCGTTGACGGAAGAACGCGAGGTGATCCTCGTTCATATAATCGTCGCCCTGCCAGTTGAGGATATCTTCCTCGGTCAGTTTCTTGGCCATGGTGGTGCTTCTCCACGCTGGTTGACGGACACACCGCCCAGGTTAGGCGGCGATGCTCCAAAGTTGCGGGGCGCGAGCTTAACGGTGTGTCAGGCGCCTTGCAACCATCATCATCGGAACAGGACCGTGAATATTGCGGCTAAACAGGCCACGATGCTGTCCCTGTAAAGACACAAAGCCGACCAAGGCCGGCTTTGTTACCTTATTTCTGGCTCAACACCCACTTCACGATCACCTTCAGATCGGCGTCGGCGATCTGTTGCGGCGGCATCGGTATCTGCCCCCACACGCCTACGCCACCCTTCTTGATCTTGGCGATCAGTTTGGCCTCGGCAGCCTTGTCACCACGGTACTTGGTAGCCACATCCTTATAGGAGGGGCCGACGACCTTGGTGGCCACCTGGTGGCAGGCCATGCAGTTGTTCTTGGCGGCGATGGTGGCGCCATCGGGAGCAGCCTGGGCGGCCAGGGCAGTGCCGGCCACGAGGGCGGCGAGCAGCAGTTTCATCAATGTCTCCTGACGAGGTGTTCGTCCTGCAATACGGTATGACAGCTATCCAGGCCCGCTGTTTCCAGGGCGACCTGTTGTTTTTGGTCTGACTTGGTCAATGATCTTAGCCCCCTGCGCAACACGATGCAATTGAGGCGGATCAAGGAGGCCGGCCGGCGTTGCGGCAGCCCCAACCGACAAGCGATGGTATCCAGAGATGACCTGCGTTCATCACAGGCCCGGCAACGAGCAACAGCGAGGCTCCCGCGCGGAGGCGAGGGCGGGGGGAGTGGACTTAATCAGGTGAGAGCCCACTGGTTCAGGCTGCAAATAAGGCTTAGAGCCAGGGTTACCCTGGCGCCTGCACTACTCGTCATCACCCAGCTATGACCTGCTTTCATCACAGGCTCTCAGGACAGTGGAATATGCTGTGCTACACTGCCGCGCAGCTTGACCGGCCAGTAAACTATTCCCGATGCATGTTGATACCCTGAATCCTGACCAGCCCAATAACCGACTGTTCTCCATGACAGTGGGGTTCTCCCTGCTGGCCCATGTTGTTGTAATCGGCCTGGTCCACTTCACCCCGCCCGATCCGCGTACGCTGTTCAACCGCGCGCCGCTGGAGATCGTGCTGGTCAATGCACGCTCCAAGAATGCGCCGGCCAAGGCCGATGTGCTGGCCCAGGCCAACCTGGATGGCGGTGGCAATACGGATGAGGCCAATCGCCGCATCAAGACCCCCTTGCCGGCCCAGCAGGTGCTGCAGCCCAGCAATGAGCTGGTGCATGCCACCCGCCAACAGCAGGAGCAGGAAGAACGCCTGCGCAAATTGCTGGCGCAGGCCCAGATGGCACATAGCCTGAGCGCCGAAGCGGTACTGCGCCCCAGCCCGGTGCCGTCCACCAGCAAGCAGGAAACCGAGGCACTGAACAAGCAAGCCAGCGAAATCGCCCGCCGCGAAGGCGAGATCGCCCGCGAGATCGCCGCCTACCAGTCACGCCCCCGCATGGCCTACGTGGCCGGCCGCTCCAAGGCAGTGGCCGAGGCCCGTTACGTGGATGACTGGCGTACCGTGGTGGAACGGGTGGGTAACGAGAACTTCCCCACCAGCGCGGGGGGTAAACGCCTGTACGGCCGCCTGTTGGTCACGGTAGAGATCAACCGCGACGGCAGCCTGCGCAATGTCACCTTCGACAACTGCCGCACCTGCAACAATGATCCGGCCCTGCAGAAAGCCGCCGCCCGCATCCTGGCCCGCTCCGCGCCGTTCCCAGGCTTGCCGCGCGGCATACTGGATCGCCAGGGTGCGCCTGCCGACATACTTTCCATCACCCGCTCGTGGACCTTCTCTCGTGGTGATAACGCCATGACGGCTGAAGAACCAGCAGGGGGTTAGATAGCTGGCGTGTATAGCGTCGGCGACGTCGGGCCGTTAGCTGCTGAACTGGCGGGCGACCAATGCGCCGTTGAGGTATTCGATGCTATGGCCGACTTGAGCGCCGTGTCTGGGTTCAGCGCGGCGGCAAGTCGCGCTGTGCGCCAGCCTTGAGGAATTCCGAGGTGGCATCCACCAGTCTGCGTGCTTGTTCGACGGCACGCTTCAGGTGCGGCAGCGCCCGCTCGGCATCGGCCGGATTGCGTTCCAGTATCTGCACAATCTGGCGCAGCTGGTCCAGCGAAGGCATCAGCCCTGCGCTGACATTCTCCAGCAGCTTTTCCTTCAGCAGCTTGTCGCTCTCCAGCTCTTCCTTGTCGCGCTTGAAGCGTTGCTCCTTGAGCTTCCACGGCGCGATATCCTGGGCGATCAGGCTGTAGCCCTTGAGGGCACCACCCTGCTTGTGCGCCAGCATGGTCAACATCACCGGCAGATTGCGGCCATCGCGGCTCACCAACGCCATCTCGCCGCGCCAGGCGCCATCCTTGGTCGCCAGCGGCAGGCAGGTATGCAGGAAGTGCGGCTGTGCCCAGGGCGGCAACAGGTCGGTCATGAACAGTCCTTGCAGCGCCTCATTACCTATGCCCAGCCATTCACGACCAGCGGCATTGAGATTCTGCAGCTGCCCGGCCGGGTCGGCCCAGGCAATCACCTCGCGGCTGCGCTCCACCACTTCGCTGGCCAGTGTGTGGCGCTCCCGCTCGCGATGCCGGTGGTCGGTATCGCGCATAATGGTCAGCAGGCAGTCACGCCCGGCGTGGCGCAGGCTGGTGGTCATGGCTTCCACCCAGCGGGCCGCACCCTCGCGCGGCGCCAGCAGCCAGTCGTAGCGCTGCGGCCTGCCATGGCGGGCGGCATCCAGATAGGCGGCCTCGGCGCGGGCATCATAGCCCTCGGTGGTGGCCGAAAAATCCACCAGCCGCTGTCGTAGCAGCTCACCCCGGCTGCAACGCAGCATGGCCAGGGTGGCGGCATTGGCATCGAGTATGTCCAGGGTCTGGGCATCGCGCACCAGCAAGGGGTCGCCAGCTGCCACAAAAACTGCATTGCCTATCTCGTGCGGCACCGCCTGCAGCACCGCAGGCGGCTTGCAGGGGGTAACCAGGCAATCGATGCGCACCGGCACGCCTGCCTCATTGGTGGCCACCCGACAACGGTGCAGCACCCAGCAGATATCACCATCGCTGGCCATCAGGCGGTAGGTGAATTCGACTTCGTTGCTGCCGCTCTCGCGCAGCTTGTCCATGCCCAGCCACACTGCCGGCTGGTCTTCGGGGTGGATGGCTTCCAACCAGAAATTGGGGTGCTGGGCCAGCAGGTTGACCTGCTCGCCATATAGATCGGTGGCCGACTGCGACAGGTACAGCAGGGCATCGCGGCTCAGCGTCATGGCAAAGGCCACCACCTTCAAACCAGACAGGATCGCCCCCCCCTGCTTGTAGCCATCTATCATGGCTTCCGCATTCAGGCTGGGGTTGCTGGGAAAGTATTTCCGAACGAGCACGATATCAAACCGAATTTGTGGGGGGGCGGACGATATAATTGCCAGCATAGCACTGCAACTTGCAAGGACACTCCCATCCGTATACTTGGCATAGATCCCGGACTGCGTACCACCGGCTTTGGCGTCATCGACGCTGTGGGCCAGACACGCGTCTATGTGGCCAGCGGCTGCATACGCAGCGGCGAGGGCAGCCTGCCGGAACGGCTCAAGGTACTGCTGGAAGGCATAGGCGAAGTCTGCCAGCGCTATCAGCCGCAACAATCCGCCATTGAGCAGGTGTTCGTCAATGTGAATCCTCAATCCACCCTGCTGTTGGGGCAGGCCCGTGGCGCCGCTATCTCGGCCCTGGTACTGGCCAACCTGCCGGTGGCGGAGTACACCGCCCTGCAGGTAAAGCAGGCCGTGGTGGGCAACGGCCATGCCGCCAAGGAGCAGGTCAGCCACATGGTGCAACGGTTGCTCAACCTCAACGGCGAGCCCCAGTCAGATGCCGCCGACGCCCTGGCCTGCGCCCTGGCGCACGCCAACCACGCCACCGGCGGCCTCGCCAACATCGGCATGAAGTCGCGGCGTGGCCGCTGGGTCAGTATCTGACGCCCTCCCCTGATGAATTGCGGCCCAAGCCCGCACCAACCCCACGGAAAGCCCCAGCATGATAGGCAAACTCACCGGCAAGCTATTGGAAAAACACCCCCCGCAAGTGCTGCTGGATGTCGGCGGCGTGGGTTACGAGGTGGATGTGCCCATGTCCACCCTCTATGTCTTGCCGCATGCAGGCGAAACCGCCTCGCTCTACACCCACTTCGTGGTGCGCGAGGATGCCCAGCTGTTGTTCGGCTTTGCCAGCCGGGCCGAGCGTGAGACTTTCCGGCAGCTGATCAAGGTCAGTGGCATAGGCCCCAAGATTGCCCTGGCAGTGCTCTCGGGCATGACGGCAGACGAGCTGGCGGCCACGGTGGAACGCGAAGATGCCGCCCGCCTGGCCAAGGTGCCAGGCATAGGCAAGAAGACGGCCGAGCGGCTGATACTGGAATTGCGCGGCAAGCTGGCCGGCACCACGGCGCTGCAGGCACACGCCAGTGGCCTGTTCGCACCACCGGCCAGCACCCGCGATGATGTGGTGAACGCCCTGCTGGCGCTGGGATACAACGAGAAAGAGGCCAATACTGCCATCAAGGCACTGCCCGACGATGTCAGCGTCAACGATGGCATACGGCAGGCACTGAAATCGCTGGCCAAGGTCTGATGCGGCAGACGGTAAATATGCCGATTGCCCACGCCGGGGATTATCCAGCCAGGCCAGTTAGTGTACGATCGTTCTCTATTACCATGGAATAAAGTACGGCGGCCATGATCCAGTCCGACAATCTCAGCAGCGCACCCGAGCGCATCGTCACCCCGGTGCGGCAGTCCAGCCAGGAGGAGGCGCTGGAGCGCGCCCTGCGGCCCAAGCTGCTGGACGAATACGTGGGCCAGGAAAAAGCCCGTGGCCAGCTGGAGATCTTTATCGAGGCCGCCAAGCGGCGGGCCGAGGCGCTGGACCATGTGCTGTTGTTCGGCCCACCCGGCCTGGGCAAGACCACCCTGGCCAACATCATTGCCAGGGAGTTGGGCGTCAACCTGCGCCAGACCTCCGGCCCGGTGCTGGAACGGGCCGGCGACCTGGCAGCCATGCTGACCAATCTGGAACCGCATGATGTGCTGTTCATCGACGAAATCCACCGGCTGAGCCCGGTGGTGGAGGAAATCCTCTACCCCGCACTGGAGGATTTCCAGCTCGACATCATGATAGGCGAGGGCCCGGCCGCCCGATCGGTCAAGCTGGACCTGCCGCCCTTCACCCTGGTGGGCGCCACCACCCGTGCCGGCATGCTGACCAATCCGCTGCGCGACCGTTTCGGCATCGTGGCGCGGCTGGAGTTCTATACCCCGGCCGAGCTGACCCGTATTGTCAATCGCTCTGCCAGCCTGCTGAACATGGAGATCGATGACGAAGGCGCTTACGAGGTGGCACGTCGCTCGCGCGGCACGCCCCGTATTGCCAACCGCCTGCTGCGGCGGGTGCGCGACTTTGCCGAGGTCAAGCACGATGGCCGCGTCAGCCGCACGGTAGCGGATGCCGCACTGTCCATGCTGGATGTAGACCATGCCGGCCTTGATGTGATGGACCGCAAGCTGCTGTCTGCCGTGATTGAGAAGTTTGGCGGCGGGCCGGTAGGATTGGACAATGTGGCCGCCGCCATAGGCGAAGCAGCCGATACCATAGAAGATGTGCTGGAACCGTACCTGATCCAGCAGGGGCTGTTGCAACGCACGCCGCGTGGCCGTATGGCCACCCTGTTGGCCTATGAACACTTCGGGCTCAAGCCGGCCGGCCAGTAGATCGCGGCGGCATCGTGTCGCCGTTTTAAGCTGCCGTTCAGCTTGCGCTCAGTTAACCATTAGCATACTCCGCGGCTCACACGCCGCTGATCGTCCCGTAAAGAAGGAACCCGAGCTTGGAAGCCACCCTCACCACCGATGAATTGTCCATCTTCAGCCTGATAGGCAACGCCAGCATAGTGGTGCAGATCGTGATGGCGATACTGCTGCTGATGTCCCTGCTGTCGTGGTGGCATATCTTCGTCAAATGGTTTGGCCTGCGTAATGCCGCCAGCAAAACCGATAGCTTCGAGACTTCCTTCTGGGGTGGTTCCGATCTCAACACCCTGTACCAGCAGGTCAGCCGCGACAACAACAGCGCCGGCATGGAAAAGATCTTCGAGGCTGGCTTTGCCGAGTTCCTCAAGCTGCGTCGGCAGAATGGCCACGATATGGGCGCCCTGATGGAAGGCACCCGCCGCGCCATGAAGGCCGCCTGCCAGCGCGAGGTGGACAGGCTGGACGCCCACACCAACTTCCTTGCCACCGTGGGCTCCATCTCTCCCTATGTGGGTCTGCTGGGCACCGTCTGGGGCATCATGAATGCCTTCCGGGGCTTGGCCAATGTGGGCCAGGCCACCCTGTCGCACGTGGCACCGGGCATTGCCGAGGCCTTGGTGGCTACCGCCATCGGCCTGTTTGCCGCCATTCCGGCCGTGGTGGCCTACAACCGCTTCTCGCATGATGTAGACCGCCTGGCCAACCGCTTCGACAGCTTTATCGAAGAGTTCAGCAATATCCTGCAACGGCAGGCCACCAAATGAGGCACCCACTGCCGCAAACCCTGCTGCGCCTGGCCCTGCTGCTGGTACTGGCGGCCGGTTCGCTGGCGGCACAGGCCAAGGTATTCCTGTGGGAAGCCGAGCGCGAGGGCCAGCGTATCTGGCTGCTGGGCTCCATCCACCTGGGCCGCGCCGATCTCTATCCCCTGCCCGCTGCCATTGAGGCGGCCTACAAGGAGGCCGACACCCTGGCGGTGGAGGCCGATATCAGCGACCCGGTGGCCTTCGTGCCGCTGACCGCCATGGCCATGCTGCCGGCCGAGCAAAGCCTGGGCAATATGCTGAGCCCGGCGCAGAACCGCCAGCTCAACCAGGCCCTGGCCCGCGTCAACCTGCCACGCGTGGCGGCGGACAGGATGAAGCCCTGGCTGCTGGCGCTGACCCTGGGTGTACTGGAGATGCAACGGCTGGGCTTTCAGCCCCAGAACGGCATAGACATGCACTTTCTGCAGCGCGCCCGTAGCGATCGCAAGAAGGTGCTGGAGCTGGAATCGGTCAAGGCCCAGTTCGAGCTGTTCGACAGCCTGAGCCAGGAAGAAAGCCTGAACTTTCTGCTCAGCACCCTCGAGCCCATCAACAAGCAGCAGCTCAAGCCCATGCTGGAGGCCACCATGGCTGCCTGGCAGCGTGGCGATGCCAACTCCCTGCGCCGGGTGATTGATGACGCCATGCCCAACGACCCACTGAGCCGCCGCCTGAACGACAAGCTGCTGGGCCAGCGCAACCGCACCATGGCCGACAAGATAGCCAGCATGGCCGCTGCCCGCCCGCCGCTGGTGGTGGTGGGTGCCGGCCACCTGGCCGGTGACGACAGCGTGCTGGAACTGCTGAAGACCCGCGGTTTCCGTATCAAACAATATTGAGATACCACTGCCCCGGCGCATGAACAGCCTGGGCAGGTGGTCGGGAAGAAGGTGTACATATGGCCAGACGACAACGCCGTGCCAAGGCCGAAATCAATGTCGTGCCCTATATCGACGTGATGCTGGTATTGCTGGTCATCTTTATGGTGGCCACCCCCATGATGCAGCCTGGCGTCGTCAATCTGCCCTCGGTGGACAAGGCCGACCGCGCCTTGGACGTCAAGCCCCTGCGGGTGGAAGTCAGCCGTGACGAATTGATGACACTGGAAGATGCCGGCAAGTCCGACAAGCTGGCCACTACCGACGATCTGATCGCTGCAGTGAAGGCCAGAACCGTGGCGCAGGCGCGACCGGTATTGATCAGAGGTGACAAAGAAGTGCGATATGACGCTATCATTAAGGTGATGAACGCCTTGAAGAAGAGCGGCGTCGAGCGAGTGGGCCTGGAGGTCATGCCGGAACGATGAGCAGATCGGACCCGCGCGAAGAGCATCGCGCCCTCTCGTTTGTACTCGCCGTCGTCATGCACGGCGTGATCGCCGCCCTGCTCTACTTTGGCGTGCAATGGCAAACCCAGCCTGCCGCACCGGTCGAGGTGGAGCTGTGGGCCGGTGCGCAGGAAGCCGTGCGAGAACCGCAAGCCAAACCACCGCCCAAACCCAGGGAGGTGGCACCCGAACCCGAGTCGGAACCGGAACCCACCCCGGTCAAGCCCGACATACAGCTGGAGCCTGCCAAACCTCAGAAAAAGCCGGAAAAGCCCAAACCTGAGCCCAAGCCCGAACCGGCCAAGCCCGTGGTCGAGCCCAGGAAGGTGGAGCCCAAGCCGGAGAAGAAACCCAACAAGGTGCTGCAGGAACTGGCCGGCAAGCTCGACAAGCCGCCGGTGGATGCCAGCGTCTCGCTCAACGCCCTAGCGGCCCGCCAGCAGGCGGCCGAAGCCGGCGCCAAGGCCAGTGCCATGGAGGCCTACTACGCCCGCGTACGTAATCTGATACGCCGCAATATGAACTATCCCGACGATCAGGCGGGGAACCCGGAGGCCGAGTTCAGTGTCACCTTACTGCCGGACATGTCGGTGCTGAGCGCCGACCTAAGCAAATCCAGTGGCAATGCGGCCTTCGATGAAGCGGCCAAGCGCGCCATACTGCGTACCAGCCAGTACCCAACCCTGCCGGCCGGAGTCGATTTCTCCAGCCTGCGCAAACACAAGTTGAAGTTCCGTCTGCGTGATGCCTAGTCCCTGCCATGAACCTGCCAATGTTTTCCGCCAATAGCACGACTGTGGCAGCGCACTGCCTACCCCGCTCCAGCCGCGCGGACCCTGGCCGGTGCGGCCTACTGGCAGTCGCCCTGCTGGCCCTTGGGTTGGCCGGCTGCGCCAAGCCCACCGCCCCACCGCCGGCTGCAGCGCCCACCCCTGTGGCCACGCCAGCGCCGGCACCAGTGGTGGCCGCCCCATCGCGCGATGAGCTGCTGGCCCAGTATGTGGACAAAGTACGTCGCTTGATACGCAGCAAGATGGTCTACAAAGGCAAGACCGGCAATCCCGATGCCCTGTTCGAAGTCACCCTGCAGCCCGACATGCGCATCCAGGCCGTACGCCGCGTCAGCTCCAGTGGCAACAAGGCCTTTGACCAGGCGGTGCAACGTGCCATACAAAAAGCGGGCAGCTACCCGCCCCTGCCCGAGGGGCTGGAGTTTTCCCTGTTCATGACCCACAAGATCAAATATCGACTCAATGACCTGCGCTAATCCACTCCGCTACCTTGCCACCCTGCTGCTGGCCTGTTGCGCCCTGAGCAGCCGGGCCGATATCACCATAGACGTGACCGGCACCGGTACACGCCAGTTCCCGGTTGCCATCGGCACCTTGTCTGGCGAGGCCGTGCTGAAGGAACCGCTGACCGCCATCATCCGCGCCGACCTGGCCGGCAGTGGCCGCTTCAAGCTGGTGGAGACCGGCACCACCCCGCCGGTCGAATCGCCGGTGGCGGCCGAACTGGCCGACTGGAAGGCCCGTGGCGCCGATGCCCTGAGTACCGGCACAGTGCAACTGGCGGCTGATGGCAGCGCCGTGATACGGCTGCGGCTGCACGACACCGTGACCCAGAAACCGATCGCCGGCTTTGAGGTACGGGCCCGGGCCAGCGAGCTGCGCGGCGTGGCCCACCAGCTGGCCGACCAGATCTACGAGGCACTGACCGGTGAGCGCGGCGTGTTTGCCACCCGCATTGCCTATGTGCTCAAGCAGGGCAAGCGCTACTCGCTGCAGGTGGCCGATGCCGATGGCCACAATACCCAGACGGTGATGGCCTCGAACGAGCCCATCATGTCGCCGGTGTGGTCCATGGACGGCAGCAAGCTGGCCTATGTCAGCTTCGAGCGCAAGAAGGCCATCGTCTTCGTGCAGGATCTGCTGAGCGGTGCGCGTCGCCCGGTCGCTGCCTTCAAGGGCAGCAACAGCGCTCCGGCCTTCTCCCCCGATGGCGGCACCCTGGCGGTGACCCTGACCATAGACGGTATCTCCCAGATCTACCTGGTGGATGCCAGCGGCAGCGGTTCGCCCCGCCGGCTGACCCGTAGCAGCGCCATCGATACCGAGCCCACCTTCTCGCCCGATGGCCGCACCATTGCCTTCACCTCGGACCGGGGGGGCAGCCCGCAGATCTACACCGTGCCGGTAGGCGGCGGCGAACCGCAGCGCCTGACCTTCGACAGCAGCTACAACGTATCGCCGGCCTTCTCACCCGACGGCAAATCGCTTACCTATATCCGCCGCGATGACGGCCGCTTCGTGGTCGCCTCCATGGACTTGGCCTCGCGCCAGAGCCTGACGCTCAGCCAGGGCAACTACGACGAATCGCCGAGCTTTGCCCCCAATGGCAAGCTGATTCTTTACGCCAGCGAGACCGGCAACCGAGGCACGCTGGGCACGGTATCCAGCGACGGCCAGACCCGCCAGCGCCTGTCGGCCAATGGCGATGCCCGTGAGCCGGCCTGGGGCCCCTACATCGGGCAAATTGCCGTGACTCGACTATCCTCAAACCCATAATCCCTATCACCACAACATGATGAAATATTTCAGCCAGGAGATCGCCATGAAGAATACCCTCGCCAGCCTCACGCTCGTTGGCCTGCTTGCCGCCTGTGCCAGCACCACCCCCGCGCCCGTTGAGAACAAGGCCCCCGATGCGACGCCTACGCCTAGCACCAACAACAGCAATACCAGCACCCAGCCAGTGCAGCCCAGCCAGGGTAGCAAGCTGGATCCGCTGAATGATCCGGCCAGCATGCTGTCCAAGCGCGGTGTGTACTTCGATTACGACAAGTATGATGTGCGCGCCGACCAGCAAGCCCTGGTCGAGGCCCATGGCCGCTACCTGGCCGCCAACCCCGGTCGTTCGGTGCGGGTGGAAGGCAATGCCGACGAGCGCGGCAGCCGTGAGTACAACTTGGCCCTGGGCCAGAAGCGCGCCGAAGCCGTGCGCAAGGCCCTGAGCGTAGTCGGCGCCAAGGATGGCCAGATCGAAGCCACCAGCAATGGCGAAGAAAAGCCGCGTGCCACCGACAAGGACGAGGCCAGCTACGCTGAGAACCGTCGCGCCGACATGGTCTACAACGGCGAGTAATCCCACCGGGGGCCGGCCTGCCTGCCCCCGTCTGTTTCCCCACCCCGTGTCCGCACGGGGTTTTGCATGACAGGATGACAACGATGCAGATGCGGCTTCTTTCCCTAGCCCTGCTATCGGCCCTGGCCCTACCGGCCCAGGCCGGGCTGTTCGACGACGACGAAGCCCGCAAGCAGATTGCCGAGGTACGCAACCAGGCCGAGGCCAAACTGACGGCAGTGAATGAGCGGGTAGACCAGCTCGACAGCCGCAGCAGCCAGAAGCTGGTTGAGATTACCGGCCAGTTGAGCGAACTGAGCCAGCAGATTGCCCAGCTGCGCGGCCAGTTGGAGGTGATCACCTTCAATCTGCAAGGTCTGCAGAAGCGCCAGCAGGACCTCTATGTCGACCTTGATACCCGCTTGCGCAATATCGAGGAAGGCAAGACCAAGCCACTGACACCGGGTGCCGAAGCGCAGAATGCCGCGCTGGAAGCCGAGGCAGCCAGCGCCTACGAGGCGGCCTACAACCAGTACCGCGAAGGCAAGCTCAAGCCTGCCATCGAGGCCCTGGGCAGTATCAGCAGCAAATACGCCACCAGCCAGGTCGCCCCCAATGCCTTGTTCTGGCTAGGCATGGCCCAGGCACAGGCCGGTAGCATTGCGGCGGCCCAGCTAAGCTGGCGCAAGCTGGTCGATGCCTACCCGGAACATGCCAAATCACCCGACGCACTGCGGGCCATAGCCAGCGTGCAGCTTGAAAAAGGCGACAAGAAGGGCGCTGCCCGTACGCTGAAGGAACTGACCGCCAGCTACCCTGGCACCGAAGCCGCCAAGGAAGCAGAAAAGCAGCTCAAGAAACTGTAAGAGCCTGCCACGGGTGCGAGGTGACAGACTGCATGGGCGCCAGGGCACCCCTGGCGCTGGATCTCAGCTCAGCCAGAACCTGCAGGCCCCCCCTGCTTGAACCCTCAGCGCGGCGACGAAAGCCCACCTTGCGCGGTGCGTGGAGGGTGCCTCGCTGGCGCTCGCCATCATTTTGAATTAGCTTCAGCTGCTCAATATCTCTAGAGCGGCTAACAAAACCCAGCGTAACGCCAGCGTAGCGGTTCTGGCTAGGCGTGCGAGCGATGGCCCGCGCAGCAGACAGTACGTCGCTACGGCAAGCTCGCACGACCACGCCAGCAGGGTTTTATTAGCGGCTCGTAGTTCATAACAGGCGCCAAGGACTGTTTACCATGACTGCACGTACTGAGCTGTACCCGGCCATCGAACCCAATCGCCATGGCATGCTGCCGCTGGATGGCCGACACACCATGTATTGGGAAGAGTCCGGCAACCCCGACGGGGTGCCGGTATTGTTCCTGCACGGCGGGCCGGGTGCCGGCGCAGGGGCCAAGCATAGGCAGTTCTTTGATCCGGCCTACTACCGCATCGTCATCTTCGATCAGCGCGGTGCCGGTCGCTCCACGCCACTGGGCGAGCTGCAGGACAACACCACCCAGCACCTGATTGCCGATATCGAGCAGCTGCGCACCACGCTGGGCGTGGAACGCTGGCTGGTATTCGGCGGGTCCTGGGGCTCCACCCTGGCGCTGGCCTATGGCGAAGCCCATCCCGAGCGTTGCCTGGGCTTTGTGCTGCGCGGCGTGTTTCTGTGCCGGCCATGGGAGATAGACTGGTTCATGCGCGGCATGCGGCAGTTCTTCCCCGAGGCCTGGGACCGCTTTGCAAGCTATCTGCCCAATGACGAGCGCGGCGACCTGTTGGGCAACTACCATCGCCGCCTCAACGACCCGGCCCACAGTGTGCATATGCCCGCCGCCCGCATCTGGAGCGTTTATGAGGGTGAATGCGCCACCCTGTTCCCCGATCCGGCAGTGCAGGCCAACTACGGCAGCGACACAGTCGCCCTCGGTGTGGGCCGCATCGAGGCGCACTACTTCGTCAACCGCATCTTCCTGCCCGAAAACGATCTGCTGGCCCAGGTAGGCCGCATCCAGCATCTGCCCATGATCACCGTGCAAGGCCGCTACGACGTGCTGTGCCCGCCAGTCTCTGCCTGGGAGCTGCACCAGGCTTGGCCGGGCTCGGAACTGACCATCGTGCAGGATGCCGGCCATTCCGCCTGGGAGCCGGGTATCACCCGTGGCCTGGTCGCAGCCTGCGAGGCGATGAAGACCCGGATGGCGACCAGCGTTTGATAACTGGGGCCGGCTCGCATCGCCTAGCCGCACGCTAAAGGCCTGGGGGCTTACCCCGGCCGCAGTCATCGCAGTATCTGCTGCTGGGCAGCAAGCGTGCGGTGATTCATAGCTTGAAGGAAGCCTCTCATCTTGTCCTGTTGCAGGGGCGAGGCGAGAGGCTCTTTGCTTTTATTAGTCAAACGCAACGCAGCTACCTGACGAAACACGGCAGCTAGTGCCTGCATATGTCAAATGGGTAAGCCCCACGCAAGCAAGAAGAAGCCCATGCTGTGTGCATTTTCACGGTTCATGCTGCATTGGCACGCTATTTGACTAGCTGAGTCCTCCCGCTGCGGCTGGGTACCGATGATGACCTGTCATCGCGGCCCGCCGGCGTCGATGAGGACACCCATGACTTACCTGCAACGCCCTATCCGCCGCGCGCTGCTGGCATCCCTGATTGCCAGCGCATTTCAGGCGCCGGCCATGGCTTTCGAGTGCCAGATACCGATGTATGCCCAGAGCGGCCGGCTCTGCCTGCCGGCAGTGGACGTCAGCGCCGGCAGTTGGGTAGATCAGTACGATGCCGTGCTGACCCTGGTGCCGGGGAGCGACCCCATGCGATTTCGGCTGGAACAGGGCAGCCTGACCACCGACCGCCCCGGCATGGCGGTGCTTAATCTGCATGATGGCAGGCTGCTGATACCGGCACTGTCAGTGGATCTGGGTAGTGGCTTGCAGGTAATGGAGGCCGAGCTGGCGCTGCTGGCTGGGGTGGAGCCGATAGAGTTCGTACTATCCAACGCCAAGGCCGGGCCCTTGGTGCCGAACCCGGCCGAGATCGCCATACAGGATGGCAAGCTGTTGCTGCCCGATGTGGTGACCACGCTGGGTGAAAATGGCGCGGTACGGCGACTGCGTGGCGTGTTCGCAGCCAGCAGCGAGAGCAGCGTGCTCAAGCTGCGCCTGCTCGATCATGGCGAGGCCACTACCACAGGCCGGCCGGCGCTCTATTCAGTGGCCGACGGCAATCTGGTGGTGCCGGCCATGCGACTGGACGGCAAGCTGGTGCGTGCCCTGTTTGCACCCGACCTCGAGGGGTGGACCCTGCACGCCAGCACCGAACTGGCCGAGCCCCAGCCTGGCGGGGGTGAAGGCGGCGGAGACGGCGATGGCGGCGGCACGGGTGGCGGCACCGGCGGAGGGAACGGCGGTGGCACAGGTGGCGGTGAGCCCAATCCGGCCAGCTATCTCAGTACCCCTAGGCTGGGTGCGCATGATGTCGATGCTGGCGGCAAACCGCGTGAACTGCGCAATGATCTCAAAGGGAGCCTCACTGCCATGGTGCAGTTTGGCCAGAGCCACACCATACAGCCCAAGGGCAATCGCGCGCTGAATCTGCCTACGCTGGTAGCCCAGCGGGCGGCCCTACTGCTGGTCAGCCCGGCCAGCCCGGTCAAGTCGCTCAAGGTCAGGGTGACGATCAACGGCCAGGACAAAGGCAGTTTCGCCCTCAAGCACCCCAACCTGATACCGCGTTCGGACTATGCCGACAATTCGGGGCGGGAGGATGTACTGTACTCGCGCCGAGCCTGGACCATGACCCTACCCTGGGAGCTGGTGCAACCCGGCATGGCGCTACAGTTCGAGGATGAACAGGGGCGCAGCGGCGCCCTGGCGGCCGAGCAGATCGAGATGGCTGCGCCGGCCGAGATGGTGATACACAGCCTGCGCCTGGGCATGCTGACCGATGCCCCGGTCAGCGAAGACCATTACATGTTGACGCAACCAGCCAAGGCGGCGGCGGATTATTTTCAGACCGTGCCGCTGGCCCGCCTGACGCTGGCCCACTACGAGACGGTGAAGCTGGACAAGGTCATGGTGGCGAGCGGCGAGATCTACACCACCGCCAGCAAGGACCAGGGCGGCACCTACGACGGGGACATGCGCGAGAATGTGGCCAAGGCCCAGGTCAGTACCGGTATCAATCTGGCGAACTTCGGCATTGCCAGCGCCCGCATGAATCAATCCAACCCGCATGTGTATAACCGCCGCACCCTGCACCATGCCCAAGGCCTGTACGCCAACGGTGTGCAAGGCCACGGCCTGAGCGGTGGCAATGGCATGGCCACCCTCTACAGCTCCTGGGGCAATGAACTGAGCCATGAGCTGGGGCACTCCTATGAGCTGGGCCACTATCCAGGGGCGGATTTCTCCGACCCGGTCACCGACCAGAAGCTGATGCACGCCTCCCACCATAGCGAGAGCGGCTGGGGCTATATTGCCTATCGTGACCGCATGCGCGCCAACCTGCACTGGGGCTGGGCTTATGGCGATGGCAAATCCGACATCAATGGCAAGCCCTTCGGCCAGAGTTTCGCCGGCCTCTACCTCTACAACCGCGATGCCATGGCGGGTGGCGAAGTGGTCAGCGCGCTGTCCCGCTTTACCCATCACACCGGTTATAGCGCCCTGCGCATACAGGATCACCTGACGCTGGAACGCTATCGCTACCCCAGCCATGTCGCCCGCCCGGTACCCGACGCCGGCTACCCCAGCGGCTACAAGAGCTGGAGTGTAGCGCTGGGCAAGTACATCGATACCCGCCAGGCCAACCCGGCCTTCAACTACCTGGCACCCAGCAAGGTAGGCGTACCGGTGTTTACCCTGCTGGGCGGCTACAACCCGGCCAATGCCGCGCAAAACCTTATCTATCCGGCTTTCCGCAGCAACTACGGCAACGTCTTCAAGCTGCCGGAGCCGGATCTGAATGCCACATCGCGACTATGCTGGATGGCCATCAGCTACCGTAATGGCAAGCTGCAGCGGGTCAATCTTGACGCCAGCGATGGCGTTAAACAGTTCCAGATCAATCTGGAGGAAGCCGCCGCCCCGACCGAGGCCAGGCTCACCTGCCGCCAGGCCGGCCAGGAAACCGTGCTGTTTAAGCAGGCTATTCCTACCGGCCTACCCGCCATGCCTGCCCCGGCGATCGTGGGGCAGGAGGCCGGCTATGAAGTGCTGCGCAAGCAGGAAATGGTCGAGCTGGATGGCCAGTTGCAGGCATTGGCAGGGCAAGCTGTCCCCCTGTTGCCCTTGGAAGCCGCCACCAAGCTGGCCGGTTGGGGCAGCCAGCTACAGGGCCTGGGCGCGAGTGCCAGCCAAGTGGCCGAGCGCATTGCCGCCCAACGGGCTGCAGCCCAGGAGATCGATGTCTTCCTCAATCGCTATCGTAGCGAACTGGATCAAGGCAGCCAGGACCACAAGCGCCAGCTGGCCGAGCTGATACGCCGCACCGGCCTGGCCGAAAGCCGCGAACGCTTGCTACCTCAGGGTGGGCGGCTAACGATACATGGCGGTAAATGCCTCAAGCTCGACACGGCAGCCAAGCCACCGCTGCCTGTCACCGTCCCCGCCGACAAGTGTAGCAATGAGGCGGAACAGCAATGGTTCAGCGATGCCCGTGGTGCCATCCACAACCGCGCCCGGCCCGAGCTATGCCTGAGCAGCGACGGCAGCTGGGCCCAGGCGGTAACCATGGCCCCCTGCAGCTTGGCGGCCGCTGGCCAGGTCTGGCGACAGCAGGCTGATGGCCATATCCAGTACAGTCCCAATACCGCTCGGGTACTGGATCTGGCTAGTGGCCCCAACCACCTGGTGTTGTACTCGCAGCACAGCGGCAGCAACCAACTGTTCAGCCCCCTGCCCATCAGCGCCAGCGCGGCGGTGGTGCTGCTGCCGAGCGCGCAGATTGCCCGCCTGTATGGTTTGCGCATGGATTGAGCGCTCGACAAAAACAGAACGGCCCTGCTGGGCCGTTTCTCTTTATACAAACTCATTCCTGGGACCTGCGCGGGGGAAGGTCCGCGGCCTCAGGGCAAAGTTAGATAAGCTAATTGTTCAATGATGACTTGAACTGTCGTATGTATGTATCCACGAACTCGTAGAATCAATCGCCACCCTATCCTATTATGAAATCCATAAGCCATTAAGCCTCGGACTGCCATACCCTTCACGGCTCGGATCAAGGGTGTTGCTCATGAAGATACTTGGTGTACTCCAGATATTTTCTTGGCTGGTTCTATCGCCATTGAGATAGAGAAGTTGTTATCTCAAGGCCGTCCAGCCAGCCTACAGTCACTGGAAAAGCGGACTAAGGCCGGCTAAACGCGTACGACCTTGTTAACCGCCGCAGGTGCCCTTCTTGGCCATATCTAGGGACTGAACAGCTGCTTTCCCTTCGGCCTCTTTTACCACTTCCAGGTTTGCGCCGCCAACAAAGGCGCCCATTTTTATGTACTGATTAATGAAATAGTGAATGCCACTGGTTACGGCGAGCTTGATTTCATTTGGAGAGAATTCTGACTCTGTCGCAATGGTATGCTCTTGGTCTCCAGCCACTTCTTCATAAAAGAAGACGTTCGGTGCGGATTCGCCAATGCACTTTCCATTAACCAGGATATCTTTCTTCAGCGCAGTTCCCAAACCGGCGGAGCGATAGATATAGAGGCCTGCTTTGCCTGGTGCAGGCGGGGCGAAACGTTTCGCTTGCTCGGATACTTCCTTGCTTTCCATTGGGACAGACGCGCAGCCTGTAACCAGAACAACGATGGCGCCAGCTAATGCTATCTTGCTAAACATAGATTCTTCCTATAATCCTTAAACGGTAGTAATTGACCAGCAGCTAATATGCTGGGGGGCGCAATTATCTACCCACTCAGGGTTTTTCGTAAAGCTTTCATTATGTTAGGCGATGCTCTCTCGGCATCATGTCATTATTTCTACCTTGTGCGAGGAGGGTAGTTTGACCCGAACGTCATAATTGAATTCGAACTGATTTTCAGCAGATGCCGTGCCGCGAACGAAACCCAGGGCAGCGGTTCAGGTTAGGCGCTGTGAACGCTGCGAAAAGGGGGGTGGGTACGGCGAGTCCGCGGGCAACACCAGAAGGGCTTGCTAACGTTACTTAGAGTTAGAGCCTGTTATGGAATGCGCCACTTCTGCAGGAGTCAGAGCCCACCTGTATCCATCAAACCACTTCCTCCACCCACAACAAAGCCTCTATCTGTGCCCGGTTGGCCTCGGATTTGCTGACGCCGGCAGCGGCGAACAGCTTGGGGTCTTCCGGCAGGTCGCCGTCTTCGCAGGCCAGCGCCAATGCCAGCAGGGGGCCGAAGCGGCCTTCCTGGGTGAGCAGGGCCTGGTTGATTTGGTCGGGCAGGTTCAGCTTCTCCACAATCTTTTCCATGGGCTGGCGCAGCAGGGCATCAAGCATGGAGAACATGCCAGTGGTAAACAGCTGGTCCAGTTCCTCGCGTTTAAACTGCTTGGCGCCCAGGGTTTCCATGATGCGGCCCCGCAGCAGGGCGGTTTCCAGCAGCAGGCTGTGATCGCCTTCCTGCCGCTCATGGCTGAACAGCAGCAGGGTCAGCCAGCGGTAGAGCTGCTTGTGGCCCAGCACTATCATGGCGCGGTCCAGTGTCTCCACCTTGGCCAGCAGGCCAGCGCCGGGCGAGTTCACATAGCGCAGCAGCTTGAAGCTGAGCATGGGGTCGTACTTCATGGCATTGGCGATTACCGGCGGCTCCGCCTCGGCGCGTACCAGGTTCAGTACCTCCAGCAGCCGCAGATAGCTGGCATCCACGGCGTCGGCCTCGGATAGCTCCTTGCGGCGCAGGTAACTGCCTTGCAGATAGTGCACCTGCAGCTGACGGCAGACCTGCAGTTCCTCGAAGAAGTGGATATCGCCAACCAGCAACTCGGCATCCGGCGCGGCATTGGCGGTGGCCGAAATGATCTTGGACAGCTCGGTGACGTCCTTATCGGACACCGACAGCTTGTGGTAGTCGGCCATCTGGAACAACGGTATCAGGGCCGCATCCAGGGGGAAATTGTCGAAACCCAGCTGGAAGCCATGGTCCTTGAGGGCCTGCAGCATCTCGATATGCTCGAGTGCGTCCTGAAAGAATTCGGCGTTGTAGTGCAGCATGAGCACGAAGCGGCCCTTGGGCAGCTTGGCCAGCAGGGGGCTGTCCAGCGCCCAGACCGAGACTTCCAGGAAGATGCGCTTGGCGCCAAAGGGCTTGGTGGATTCCTCGGCCAGGAAATTGCGCAGTAGCACCTCGTCGTACAGTTTCCAGACCGAGTGCGCCATCTTGTCCTTGCGCTTGAGCACACTGTCGCGCAGGCGGAAGTCATAGCCCACCACCTTGAGTTCGCGATCCAGCACGATTTCCCGCTGCAGCATGGTCTCGGTAGGAACGCCCGCCACAAAACCAGCCTGCCCCGGCGCCGCGCCCAAGGCACTGGTGGCCGGTGTAACGGTGTTGGGCGAAGTACGCGCAGCCTGGGCAGCGGGAGTAGGCGGGGGAGGCGTTTCCTCGCCACCGAACAGCTTTTTGATCAGCCCGAAGACCATGTGTAGCCTGCCATTTCGTGTGGATTCATACCCTGTCGTTCATCAGGATAGACCGAGAAATGTGCCGCCCCCAAGGTGTTGCAGTGCAAGGTGGCAGTTTTTTATGAGGCTATGGGCCAGGGCAAGGACGGGTGGCAGGTACCAGCCACCACAGCACGCGCCCTGCCCTGGCTGCTGGGCGGCCGTCGGCAAGGCGGTGGGGCTTAGAGCAGATGCGGAGCGGGATCAGCCGGTCAGTTTTTCCAGTGCTTCGCGGTACTTGGCGGCCGTCTTTTCGCCGACTTCGACCGGCAGGGCGGGTGCCGGTGGGGTCTTGTTCCAGCCGGTGGTTTCCAGCCAGTCGCGCACGAACTGCTTGTCGTAGCTGGGTGGGTTGCTGCCGGGCTGGTATTGGTCGGCCGGCCAGAAGCGGCTGGAATCCGGGGTCAGCGCCTCATCCATCAGGGTCAGCGTGCCATCGGCATCCAGGCCGAACTCGAACTTGGTATCGGCGATGATGATGCCACGGGTGGCGGCATACTCACTAGCAGCCAGGTAGAGCTTGATGGCGGTATCGCGCACCTGGGCGGCCAGTTCGGCGCCCACCAGCTCGCTCATCTGCTCGAAGGAAATGGGCTCGTCATGGTCGCCCACGGCCGCCTTGGTGGAGGGGGTGAAGATGGGCTCGGGCAGCTTCTGGGCCTCCACCAGCCCAGCCGGCAGGGTGATGCCGCTGACCTTGCCCGTGGCCTTGTAATCCTTCCAGCCACCGCCAACGATATAGCCGCGTACCACGGCTTCCACCGGCACGGGCTTGAGGCGCTTGCACACCACGGCGCGGCCTTCGACCTGCGGCAGGTCCTCGGCGCTGACCATATCCTCTGGCTTGTCGCCGGTGAAGTGGCTGGGCACCAGATGCTTGAGCTTGTCGAACCAGAAGTTGGAGATGGCGGTCAGTATCTTGCCCTTGGCCGGGATGGGCTCATTGAGGATGACATCGAAGGCCGACAGGCGGTCGGTGGCGATCATCAGCATGCGTTGCTCGTCGATCTCGTACAGATCGCGCACCTTGCCGCTGTAGATCTTCTTCAGGCTCTTGAGATTGGTTTGGGTCAGGCCGTCCATGCTGGCGCTCCTAGGTCAGATGTTTCAGTGCTTCCCGCCGCGACAGGGGCGAGAGCGGGGTGTGGGTGACGAAGACACGTATTGCGTCTGCATCGGTATAGGCATATTCGCGCAGCGCCCAGCCTATGGCCTTGCGGATGAAGAATTCGGTATCGGCTGCATTGGCCGTGCAGTATTGGAACAGCCGGCGGCTGTCGGTGTCCTGCTTCCAGCCCAGCTGGTGCAGGATGGCCACCCGCCGCAACCAGGGGTCGGGCACGCCCGCCAGCTGGTCCATGCGGGCCTGCAGGTGGCGATGGCGGCGTACCAGCCCGCCGACCACCCAGGATGCCAGGCCGTCCACCGTATCCCACCAGGGCTTGCTGCTGGCCAGGGCTTCCAGCGCCGGAAGGCTGCCGGGCTCCAACCGCTTGCCGTGCTTGTCGAGCAGGTCTACCGCCACATACTGGAACTCACGCTCGGGCTGGTCCCACAAGGCCTGGGCCAGTGCCAGCAAGGCGCTCGCATCCAGTGTGGCCGCGTCGCGGATAAAGCTGGCGCTGGCCTTGCGCCGCGCGGGTGTGGGTATGCCCAGGAAATCGAACTGCTCACGCATATAGGCGCGCATGGCGGGTGCGCGCTCGGGCTGGGCGCTGGCTGCCAGTGCACTGCGCAGCGCTGCCAGCCCGGTGTTCATGTGCCCAGGGTGTCCTTGAGCGCCTCGGCCTGTTCCAGCGCGGCAGCGGCGGTATCGGCCAGCACGCAGTAGTGGCCCATCTTGCGGCCGGGCCGGGCTTCACGCTTGCCGTAGAGGTGCAGGTGGGCATTGGGCGCCTGCATCAGCACCGCCCAATTGGGTTCGCCACCATCGTCCTGCCATACATCGCCCAGCAGATTGACCATCACCACTGGCGAGAGCAGGTCGGTGCGGCCAGGGTGCAGGCCGCACATGGCGCGCACCTGCTGTTCGTACTGGCTGGTGACGCAGGCATCGATGGTGTAGTGGCCGGAATTGTGCGGCCGGGGAGCGATCTCGTTGATGACCAGTTCGCCACCATCGAGCACAAAGAACTCCACCGCCAGCACGCCGATGTAGTCCAGCGCCTCGGCCAGTTGCCGGGCCATCTGCTGGGCCTGGGCGGCCAATGCGGCATCTACCTGGGCCGGCACGATGCTGACATCGAGTATGCCCTTGGCGTGGCGATTCTCGGCCACCGGGAAGACGGCCACCTCGTGCGGATTGCTGCGGGTAACGATGGCCGAGACTTCGCAGGCCAGCGGCAGCATTTTTTCCAGCACGCAGGGCTGCCCACCCAGGTCGGCATAAGCCGCACGGGCCTCCACGGCCGTGGCAACCCGAACCTGGCCCTTGCCGTCGTAGCCTAGCCGCGCAGTCTTGAGTATGCCGGGCAGATAGGGTGTCAGGTCGTGGTTGAGGTCTTCCACAGTCTCCAGCGCCAGATAGGGCGCGGTCGCGAGGCCGGCCTTGCGTATCCAGGCTTTTTCCTGGATGCGGTCCTGGGCGATGGCCAGGCAATCGCCCGAGGGGCTGACCGGCACATGCTGGGCCAGCCAGCGCATGGAATCGGCGTTGACGTTTTCGAATTCGGTGGTGATGGCAGCGCAGGTCTCGGCCAGCTCCTTGAGGGCAGCGTGGTCGTTATAGGCGGCGCGCAGATGCACATCGGCAAATTCGGCTGCCGGGGCATTGCCATCCGGGTCCAGCACGGTTACCCGGTAGCCCATGGTTTTGGCTGCCACGGTAAACATGCGGCCCAGCTGGCCGCCGCCCAGTATGCCCAGCATGGCGGGCGGCAGTATCGGCTTGTGGCTGGCCATGCTTACTCGACCTCGGGCAGGCTCATGGCCAGCACCGCATTCTTCTGCGTTTCGCGGAAGCTATTGAGGGCGGCACGCAGCTCGGGAATCTCGTTGGCCAGCAGGGCCACGGCAAACAGGCCGGCATTGGCGGCACCCGCTTCGCCTATGGCAAAGGTGGCTACGGGTATGCCCTTGGGCATCTGCACGATGGACAGCAGTGAATCTTCGCCACGCAGGTATTTGCTGGGAACAGGGACACCCAGTACCGGTACGGTGGTCTTGGCCGCCAGCATGCCCGGCAGGTGGGCTGCGCCACCGGCACCGGCAATGATGGCCTTCAGGCCACGCGCCTCGGCCGCCTCGGCGTATTCATAGAGCAGATCCGGCGTACGGTGGGCGGAGACCACCCGTGCCTCGAAGGCAATGCCGAAGGCTTTGAGCTGGCGGGCAGCATGTTGCATGACTTCCCAGTCAGAATTGCTACCCATCACGAGGCCGACTTGGATCATCGGATAATCCCCTGTTTCAAAAAGTGGATTTTACAGAAATTCGGCTGGCCGCCAAAACCTTGATGCAACATGAAAAGTAGCGCTTGGAATATAGGCCGTATTCGCCAAGGTGTGCTGCTGCAGGGGCCATAGTATGGGCTCTTGGTCCGGCATGCACGCGGCGGTGAGCAAGCTGGGTCTTTGGGACCGCTGATCAGCCTGAACGGTAGCTGCCGGCAGCCCTTGCGGGCCTGCCCATAGACGGCAAAACGGCCCGTCTTGCGAGGGGCCGTTCTGTTGTAGCGCTTGGTCTGCTTACACGTTGTAGGCTTTTTCACCATGGCTGGTGACGTCCAGGCCTTCGCGTTCTTCGTCTTCTGGCACACGCAGGCCAATGACCAGGTCGACCAGCTTGTAGGCCACCACCGACACCACGGCAGACCACACCACGGTGAGCAGCACGCTCTGGGTCTGTATCCACACTTGCGAGGCGATGGAGTAGTTGGGCGCCACGGCATTGGTGACATAGTCCCACACACCCAGGCCACCCAAGGCCGGATCGGCAAACACACCGGTGAGGATGGCACCCAGAATGCCGCCCACGCCGTGGACACCGAATACATCGAGGGCATCGTCAGCACCCAGCAGGCGCTTGAGGCCATGCACACCCCACAGGCAGATCACACCCGCCGAGAGGCCGATGGCCATGGCGCCGCCGACACCGACAAAGCCGCAGGCCGGGGTGATGGCCACCAAGCCGGCCACGGCGCCCGAAGCGGCACCCAGCATGGAGGGCTTGCCCTTCCAGATCCATTCCACGCCCATCCAGGCCACGGCGGCCAGCGCGGTGGCAACCCAGGTGTTCACGAAGGCCAGTGCGGCGATGCCGTTGGCTTCCAGTGCGGAACCGGCGTTGAAGCCGAACCAACCCACCCACAGCAGCGAGGCGCCTATCATGGTCATGGTCAAGCTGTGCGGGGTCATGGCTTCCCTGCCGTAACCCACGCGCTTGCCAACAAAGTAGGCACCCACCAGGCCGGCCACGGCGGCATTGATATGCACCACGGTGCCGCCGGCAAAGTCCAGCGCACCCTTCTGGAACAGCAAGCCCGCCGTCAGCAGCGCCTTGGCGCCGGCTTCTGCATCGGTATAGGCATCCGGGCCAGCCCAGTACCACACCATGTGCGCCATGGGCAGGTAGCTGAGGGTGAACCAGATCACCAGGAAGGCCAGTACGGCGGAGAACTTGGCGCGCTCGGCAAAGGCGCCGACGATCAGGCCGCAGGTGATAGCCGCGAAGGCGCCCTGGAACACGATGTAGATAAACTCGGACAGGTAGATGCCCTTGGACCAAGTGGCCGCCAGCGAGGTGTCGTTCACCCCCTTCAGGAACAGCTTGGAGAAGCCGCCGAAGATGGCATTGCCCTCGGTGAAGGCGACGCTGTAGCCATAGGCGACCCACAGTACCGAGATCAGCGAGAACACCACGAACACCTGCATCAGCACGCTGAGCATGTTCTTGGAGCGCACCAGGCCACCATAGAACAGCGCAAGGCCGGGGATGGACATCAGGATCACCAGGGCGGCAGCGACAAATACCCAGGCGTTGTCAGGCTTGCTCAAGGTGGGCGCGGGTGCGGCCGCCGGGGCGGCAGCCTCTGCCGGAGCGGCTGTCGTGGCTGGGGCGGGCGCTGCTTCAGCGGTGGTAGCCGGCGCTGCTGCAGGGGCAGTAGCTGGGGTAGTCTCCGTCACGGTGGCGGCCGCAGGTGCAGCGGCCGGCTCTTCGGCCCAGGCGATGCCCAGGCTCATGGCACTTGCCAGTGCCAGCGCGGTAAACAGTTTTTTCATGGGTCAGTCCTCCCTTGCGGGCTTACAGGGCGTCTGCGCCGGTTTCACCGGTGCGGATGCGGATGACTTGTTCAAGATCAAAGACGAAGACCTTGCCGTCGCCTATCTTGCCGGTGTTGGCCGCCTTCTCGATGGCCTCGATCACCTGTTCTAGCAGGTCATCCTTGACGGCAATCTCGAGCTTTACCTTGGGCAGGAAATCGACCACGTATTCCGCGCCGCGATACAGCTCGGTGTGGCCTTTCTGACGGCCGAAACCCTTGACCTCGGTCACGGTAACGCCCTGCACGCCTATGGCGGACAGTGCCTCCCTGACCTCGTCAAGCTTGAACGGCTTGATGATGGCGCTAACGAACTTCATCTTCGCTCCTTAAGGTGGTGAACCAGTGGATACCTCGGTAGGGTAGCGATAGCATGGGTCGTGCCATGTTTATATTGTCTATTTATTCAAATACTTATGCTTTCAAGCAGCACATACCCCGTGGGATTTGCACTGCTTTGGTGCGATGGGATGGTCGCCCGCCTATCGCTGGTGCGGCGGGCCGCCATAACGGGGGTTTGCTAGACTAGAGGGCAACGAGATAACGCCAGGAGTAAAACCATGCTAGCCCAACGCCTGTTTGATGAAGTCAGCGGCAAACTGTCCGAAGTGATGGCCGCCGGCCCCGCCAAGGATATCGAGAAGAATATGCGGGCCGTGCTGACGGCGGCCTTTGCCAAGCTGGACTTGGTGACCCGCGAGGAATTCGAAGTGCAACAGGCCGTGCTGGCCAAGACCCGCGAGACCCTGGTGGCGCTGGAAAACCGCATCGCCGCGCTGGAAGCCCGCCCGGGTGCCGTCAGCGACGCGGTGAATCCTCAGGACGATTTTTAAGCGCCGATGATGAACTGAGGACACTGATGGGTGTTAGGGGTAGCACTGGCGCCCTCAAACTCAGCCAGGCTCCCCACCAGCCAGCTTGCGCTGGAACACATAGACCGCAGCGCCCAATTCGGGCGGTAGTACCAGCCGGCTGAGCACGGGGTCTTCGGTCATGTCGAAATGCTGCTGCTCGCGGTAATCGGCCCAGTTGCCGGTGATGAACTGGGAGCGGCTGCCGATGACGATATAGGTCTCCACGCTACGGGTGCGGAATACCTGGCGCTCGAAACGGTTGTTGGCGGGCGGCCAGGAGCAGATCACCACCTGGGGCGACTGGCTCAAGGCCTCGCGGGCGTCCATCCTGCTGACCGAGTCGGGGTACTGGATGGCGCCGTGCCAGCTGCCATCGTCGCTGGGCTGCACCGCCACGCCCTGTTGCTGCAGAAAGCGGCTGAGGGTGCCGTCGCCGGCAGCGATTTCCACACAGTGGCGGCCGGCAATCAGGCCGGCCAGTGCCTGCACCAGATCGGCCGAGTAAAAACAGTAGATGCCGCGCTTCTCCACCAGCGGCATCAGCCGGCGCCGCTGCCATAGCAGGGGCCAGAGCAGGCGGAACCAGAACAGCGACACCGGCTTGCGCTCCAGATCGCGCTTGAACAGCAGCCGCTGTGCCACCCAGCCATTGAACAGATTGAAGCGTACCTTGCCCTGCTGCACGCCAGTGGCTTGCGAGAAGGCGTACTGCCGTATCGCCTCCTCGGTCATGGCATGGCGTACCTGCTGGGCCACGAACAGGGCGAAGGCACGGCCATCGCGCTCGCCGCTGAGAAAGTTCTGCTGCATGCGGCGGCGCATGGCGGCTTGTTCCACCAGCGATTTCAGCTCGCCCGGGCGGCGCCGGGCGATGGCTGCGGCCAGCTCGGCCTGCACCTCGGCCCACTCGGCCGGGTGGGCGGCGCATAGCTCTGCCAGCCTTGGCCGGCCCTGCAGCCACTGCCAGGTCTGCTGTGCACTACGCTGGCCGGCGGGCATCGTCAGCGCTTACAGCTTGGCAAACACGCGCTGGGCCGCCGCCAGGGTGGCGTCGATGTCGGCATCGCTGTGGGCCGCCGAGACAAAGCCGGCTTCGTACAGGGCCGGGGCGATATAGACACCTTCGTCCAGCAGGCCGTGGAAAAAGGCATTGAAGCGTGGCTTGTCCGTCGCCATGACCTCGGCGTAGGTCTTGGGGGGCTGGGCATTGAAATAGACACCAAACATGCCACCCACCGCATCGGCCGAGAAAGTCTGGCCGGCGGCCTTGCCTGCTGCTGCCAGGCCATCGGCCAGCCTGCGGGTCTTGGCGCCCAGGCTATCGAAGAAGCCGGGCTGGCGTATCAGGCCCAGGGTGGTGAGGCCGGCAGCGACAGCCACCGGATTGCCCGACAAGGTGCCGGCCTGATAGACCGGGCCCAGTGGCGCGATCTTGGCCATGACCTCGGCGCGGCCACCAAAGGCGGCCAGCGGCATGCCGCCGCCAACCACCTTGCCCAGGGTGGTCAGGTCAGGCGTGACGCCATGCAGGCCCTGGGCACAGCCCAGGCCCACGCGGAAGCCGGTCATCACTTCGTCGTAGATCAGCAGGGCACCGTGCTTCTCGGTCAGGGCACGCATGGCGGTGACAAACGCCTCTGACGGGCGCACCAGGTTCATATTGCCGCAGAAGGGTTCGACGATGATGGCGGCAATCTGCTCGCCCTGGGTGGCGAAGACTTCCTCCAGCTGGGCCACATCGTTATAGGTCAGCACGATGGTGTGCTCGGCCACCGAGGCCGGCACGCCAGCGCTGGAGGGGTTGCCGAAGGTCAGCAGGCCGGAGCCCGCCTTGACCAGCAGGCTGTCGGAGTGGCCGTGGTAGCAGCCCTCGAACTTGATCAGCTTGTCGCGCCCGGTATAGCCGCGTGCCAGCCGGATGGCACTCATGGTGGCTTCGGTGCCGCTGGACACCAGCCGCACCTGCTGCATGGACGGCAGCATCTCGCACAGCAGGTCGGCCAGGTCGATCTCGGCCTCGGTAGGGGCGCCAAAGCTCATGCCGGTGGCGGCCGCCTTCTGCACGGCCTCCACCACGGCCGGGTGGGTATGGCCCAGGATCAGCGGGCCCCAGGAGCCCACATAGTCGATATAGCGCTTGTCGTCCGCATCCCAGACATAGGCGCCAGCACCACGGGCAAAGAAGCGCGGGGTGCCGCCAACCGCGCCAAAGGCCCGCACGGGCGAGTTCACGCCGCCGGGGATATGGCGCTGGGCGCGCTGGAACAGTTGTTCGTTCTTGCTCATGGTCGATCCTGTTGGTTGATTGCTGCCGGTACGGTTGCCACGCCCCCGGTGGGTGCCGGCTGCCGTACGCTCATGGGCGGGTATGCGGTGTATCAGCGGGCTGTCGTCCGCCATGTTCAGCCGCGCCCCCAGGTGGGCCAGGGGTGGCGGCTCAGATGGGCATTGGTATAGCGCGGGTCCTCGGTCACTTCCTCGCCCAGCCAGTCGGGCCGCTCATAGGCCTCAGCCTCGTCGGACAACTCAATCTCGGCCAGCACCAGGCCAGCATTCTGGCCAGAGAACTCGTCCACCTCCCAGACATGGCCGCCCAGCGCGATGCGGTGGCGGCGTTTTTCCACCAGCATGGGGCACATGGCGCTCATGATGGTTTCCGCATCGGCCAGCGGGATAGGGTATTCAAACTCATGGCGCGACACATTGCTGATATTGGCCTTGAGCGTCAGCCAAGCCTGGTCGCCCTTGATACGCACCCGCACGGTGCGCTCGCGTTCAACCGACAAATAGCCCTGCTTGAGCCATTCCCCTTCCGCCAGGCCGCGCCAGCCCTCATTCTTGAGCAGGAAGCGGCGTTCTATCTCTTTTGCCATGATGTCATTCCAATAGTGCGGCGAGCTTGCGGGCAGCCTGTTGGGTGGTGTTGAGCTTGTCGCCGTAGTGGTTCGTGGCGGGGCTATCTACACAGGTAAGTGTCTTGCCTACGGGGTTGTAGACCCAGTTCAGGACAGTGTCGCAATAGCCTGCCATGGCGGTGTCGGGGCTAGCGGTGTCGGCATAGACATCGCGCAGGCCGTTGATGGAGGCATTGGGCTGGAGAAACCAAAAGATAGCCTCGGCGGCCCAGTTGCGCCTATGAGTCGCCATTTTTTCTTTTGTGATCTCATGGGCGAAGACTCGAAGCTCGCCCCGCAGACTGGTCTGCAGCACCTGGCCCATACTCAGCCTGCCAAGTCGTTTCAGCGCGCTAGCCGTGGCTTCGGCCAAGGCGGGCTTGAGCTCCGGTTGTTGCAGCGCCAACTGCTCCAGCAACTGCAATTGGCTACTCAGTTGGGCGTTGGCCACCATGGCATCGATCAGCACAGTGCTGCCTTCCAGCATGGTGGTCCAGAAGCGCAGGTCTTCCGCCAGTACCGCCAGGCTGGCGGCATCGCCATCACGCAGACGTAGCAACTGCTCGGCTGTAGCCAATTGCTGCAGCCTTTGCGTAGAGGAGAACAGCAGCGACTCGTTGGGCGCCACATTGTGGTAGCTGGGCGAGGCAATCAACTGATAGTAACGCCGTAGCGCAACTTGCTCGCGAGTAATCAGCTCCCGGTAGCGCGCCTCATCGCGATAGATCTGGGCCAGCCGCTCGGCGGGCTTCAGCCCCTGCCAGCGGGGCAGGTCGTGAATGCTGTGGCGCTTGGTGCTGGGTAAGACGGCTGCCTCCCCAACAGCTCGCTGCTGGGCGACCCTGGCGATCTGTTGTCCTACTTTCAGCGGCTCATCGGTGGCTACACCCAGGGCCAGCAGGTAGTAATAGCCATTCTCGGCATCGCTGACGCGGTTGGGCGGCGTTGCCAGCCAGGCCTGGGTTTCGGGCGTCAGCTCGGTATCGAAGCCGTTGATCAGTATGATCACCAACAGCAACAGCAGGATAGTACCGAGCAGCCAAGCCACGGCTTTGAACAGGCGGCGTATGAGGGTGCGTAGCATGCCGGGCTCAGAACGGTTTGACCACCACCAGGATGACGATGGCCATCATGATCAGGGTGGGGATCTCGTTGAACAGACGATACCAGCGATGGCTGCGCTGATTGCGGCCGGCGGCGAAGTCGCGCACCAGCTTGCCGCAATAGACATGGAAGCCGATCAAGCCCATGACCAGGGTCAGCTTGGCGTGCATCCAGCCGGCTGTCATCCATGGCCGCAGCAGCCAGAGGCCAAACACCAGAGCCAGCACACCCAGCAGCGTGGTGAAGCGGAACAGCTTGCGCTCCATCAGCGCCAGTTGCGCCTGGGTGGCAGCGTCGGTCGACATGGCATGGTTGACGAACAAGCGCGGCAGGTACAGCAGGCCGGCCATCCAGCTGATGACGAAGATGATATGTAGGGCTTTGACCCAGAGCATGGGTGTTCCTGAAAAGTGGGTAAGATAAGACCGGGCGGGCTGTCCCGGCCTTAGGGTACCGTGGGCTGTAGTTTTAACGCCGTTTGCGGGCCTCGTCGTACAACGGCTGCACCCGTGGGATCAGCGCCTGCAGCTCGCGTATGCGGGTCTGGTTGGAGGGGTGGGTAGAGAGGAACTGGGGCGGCTGGCCCTGGCTGGCCTCCGCCATCTTCTGCCACAGGGTCACGGCCGCTGCCGGGTTGTAGCCGGCACGGGCTGCCAGCTCCAGCCCCATGGCATCGGCCTCGGTCTCGTTCTGGCGGCTGTTGGGCAGGTTGACGGCCAGTTGGAAGCCATCCAGGCCCAGATCGACATACTGGTCGTACTTGCCCTTGGTCAGCAGCGAGATGCCCTGGGCCAGCAACTGCTGGCTATAGACCTTGCTCATGCGCTCCCTGCCATGCTCACGCAGGGCGTGGGCCATCTCGTGGCCCATGATGGCGGCGATTTCGTCGTCGCTCAGCTTGAGCTGGTCGATGATGCCGGTAAAGAACATGATCTTGCCGCCGGGTGCGCAATAGGCGTTCAGCTCGGGGCTACTCTCGACATTGACCTCCCACTGCCAGTTGGGTGCATCCTTGCGGAACACGGCCACCTGCGGGATCAGCTTGTCGGCTATGGCGCGTACCCGCCGGGTGGCCTTGGCATCGCGGTTGAGCTTGCCCTTGCTTTCGGCATCACGCAACGAGGCCGCGTAGGATTGGGCCGCCATCTTGTTGACCTGCTCATTGGAGAGCAGCGAGAACATGGCCTGCTTGCGTTCCACCCCCACCGTCCCGCTCTCGGTGGTCTGCACTTGTTGGCAGGCAGCGAGCAGCAGGGCAAGGCACAGGGTGGTCAGTCTGGGGAATCGGCTGGGGGTCATCACGTTACTCCTACCTCTATCGGGGATAGCCAAGTACAGTGCAGGCTTGGCGCCTGCGATGGCCGAATGTTCTTTATGTAATTGATATCAAAGAAAAACCATAATCTCATCACCCCAATTTAGCCAGGGCGCAGCGCTTGTCCTCCGCGATCAGCGACCATATTTTTCGGCGTATTTGATGCGGTCAAATTCAGATTGGGTCCTGGCCAGCTCCCTGGCTTCGTAAAAGCGGCGCTCGCTCAGCAGGCGGTTGAACATGGTTTGTCGTTCCCGCTCCAATCGGGTGATGGCCTCTGCCTCATCGCGCTGGCGTTGCCTATCCCGCTCGCGTTCCTCGCGCTCGCGCTCCGACCGTTTGCGCGCCTCGTTGCGTTCCTTCTCGTCTTGCGCCCGCTCGTGCTCGCGCGACATCTTGCGGTTCCAGTCGGCGTACTCCCGGTCCCGCTCCTCTATTGCCAGGCGGGCAGCCCGTTGCTCGGCCGTCTCCATGCCATCCTCGGCATAGCGCTCGCTGGCCATGACAGCCGCTTCCTGTTCAGTCGCCCTACGGATGGCCTCTTGCTGCATGCTCAAGGCGCGTTCCTGCATGGTCTTCACATTGGTCTGGTAGGCATCCAGGGTGGCCTGCTGGCGCCAGCCAAAGTACAGATAGCCCATCACCAGCAAGGCCAGCAGGCCGATGCCAACCTTGATCAGCAGATTGCCGCCCAGGCTGTGGGCTGTCCGTACCGAAGGCGCCGGCTCGCTTTGCAGCACAACGCGCTGGGCCTGCCCTGCCTGCAGGCTGGCATCGTAGACCGAACGCCGCAAGGGGTTGGAGAGCAGTTGGTAGACCTCTTCCAGCTTTTGCAGACGCGACTCGCGCACGCGGCTGTCCACCACCTCGGCCAGCACTTTCTGCATGGCGATAAAGGCAGCGTCCATTTCTGCCTGGCTGGCCTGGGGGCCGACACCAAGCAAGCTGTAATAGGTTTTACCTTGGGTATGGGACATGGTACGGGGCTCAGATTCCGACGATTTGACGATGCTGCTAAGGTTTGGTGCCAGCGCGGCGCTGCCGGTCCATTTCCGATTTTATCTGGGCGTTTCCCAGCACACGAGCGGCCGCGATCTCTTCAAGCCCTCTGGCGCTGGGGCTGATGCCCAGCAGGCCGTAGTAGGTCTTGCCAATCGGTCTGCCCTTGATCCTTGGGTTGGACAGGCTTAGATCTCGACCATTTCAAAGTCTTCCTTGCGGGCGCCGCAGTCCGGGCAGGTCCAGTTCATGGGGATGTCTTCCCAGCGGGTGCCGGGTGCAATATTGTCGTCTGGGCTGCCGGCAGCTTCGTCGTAGATGAAGCCGCAGATAAGACACATATACTTTTTCATGGGGTTTAGTCGGGTTGGGGTGGTGAATGGGATAAAATTCTACCGTATATAGACTCTATCCTCGATTCCCATACCTCATGACAGACGCTCCCCCCATTGTTCTGGTGCTGGCCGGCAACGATCCTTCCGGCGGTGCCGGATTGTCTGCCGACATCCTCACCATCTCCTCGCTGGGCTGTCACCCGCTGCCGGTCGTCACTGCCATCACGGTGCAGGACACGGCAGGCATGGAGGGTTTCCTGGCGATGGAGGCCGAATGGGTGTCGGACCAGGCCCGCTTTGTGCTGGAAGACATGCAGATCGCCGCCATCAAGGTTGGTGTGCTGGGCAGCATGGAGAACCTGACCGTGCTGGCCGAGATTGCGGCTGACTATCCCGACATTCCACTGATACTGGACCCGGTGTTTGCCACCGGCGATGGCAGCGAGTTTGCCGACGAGGACATGGTGAGCGCCATGCGCGAGCTGCTGCTGCCGCATACCACGGTGCTGACCCCCAACAGCCTGGAAGCCCGCCGCTTGGCCACCGATGATCCGGACGAGCAGGATGGGTTGACGGTGGATGAAGCCGCCCTGCGCCTGCGCCAGTTCGGCCCTGAGTTCGTGCTGGTGACCGGCACGCATGAACTGACGCCCAATGTGACCAACACCCTGTTCGGCCGCGCCGGCCGGGTACGCAGCGACAGCTGGGATCGCCTGCCGGGCAGCTACCATGGCTCGGGCTGCACCCTGGCGTCGGCCGTGGCGGCCTTTCTGGCCAATGGCCTGGAGATGTCGCAAGCCGTGCGCGAGGCGCAGGAATACACCTGGCATTCGCTGAAGAATGGCTATCGCCCCGGCATGGGACAGTTCATCCCCGACCGGCTGTTCTGGGCACGGGGCAAGGGCGACGAGGACGAGCCGGCGTGAGCACGGCTAGCCTGCCGCGTGGGCTCTATGCCATAACCCCGGACTGGACCGATACCGACCGTTTGTTGACGGCGGTGGAGCAGGTGCTGGCCGCGGGTGCGGTGGTGCTGCAGTACCGTAACAAACTGGCCGATGCCAGCCTGCGGCTGCAGCAGGCGCAAGCCTTGCAAGCACGCTGCCGGCACCACCACGTACCTTTGATCATCAACGACCATCTTGAGCTGGCCCTGGCTATCGAAGCCGATGGCCTGCACCTGGGGGGCGATGACGGCGAGCTGGCGGCGGCGCGCCGGGCGCTGGGGCCGCAACGGCTGCTGGGCGCCTCCTGCTACAATCAATTGGCCTTGGCGCAGTCTGCCCAGGCGGCGGGCGCCAGCTATGTGGCCTTTGGCGCGGCCTATGTCTCGTCCACCAAGCCCTTAGCAGTGCAGGCGCCGCTGGCGCTCTACCAGGCGGCCTGTGCCCAGCTGGATTGCCCAGTGGTGGCCATAGGCGGCATCACCCCGCTCAACGCCGGCCCCTTGCTGGCGGCAGGCGTGACAAGCCTGGCGGTCATAGGCGGCTTGTACGAAGGCGGGCGGCCAGCTGAGCGGGCCGCAGCCTATGCGGCTCTGTTTGAGGATAGTTAAACGGCTGCACGCGGACTGACGGTGTAGCACGAACAAGCAAACAGCCCAGCTGACCATAAAGTCAGGCTGGGCTGTTTGCTTGTTGCAGGTGCGGAAGGCCTGCCGATACGGGTAGTGCCAAGCTTCAGCACCCGGATTGCCCTGGCGTCGGCGCCGTCCATCATCACCCATCCAGGGCTTGAGTCCA
>NZ_JBAMDD010000021.1:0-67273 GCF_036961565.1 Chitinimonas sp. JJ19 | reverse complement strand
ATATGCTTCGAAATCCTCAGCATGGTCGGAGTCGAGCTCGATAGAAAGGCAGATACCGGGAAGGTTTGCTCCTACGCTATTGTTGGTGCCCTTTAGGTCTGCAAATTCCTCCTTGTCGTCGAGATATAGCTCAATCAAGATGCGTGGAGGCGGCATGGGCTTGCCAGCACGGCGGCCATCAACAAACTCTGCAACGGCTTCCGCGTTCAGTAGGAACGGATGTAACTCTTGTGCAGCCGGGCGGCGATTCAGTTGACACTTTAGCCCCAAGTTGATGGCCTCAAGGAGAGTGGATTTTCCCGCCTCGTTGTCGCCGACAACAATATTCAGTGCAGAATTAAAGCGCACATCGGCGCGCCTAAGCCTGCGGTAGTTTTGAACAATAACTCTCGTAATGGCCATGTTTGTGATTCCGAAAGCTTACTTCATGTTAATTAAATAGATTGCGTACGCTATAGCAATAAGCCTAGTTTGGGCACTGAAAAGTACCACACCCTTATCTCAATGTATCCTGCCACAGCCCCGGCCAATACATGCCCCCTTTGAGGCACCCCATGAACACCAGCGAACTACAACACTATTGCAGCCAGTTTCCCGGCGCCGAGCACCAGCTTGTCGGCCCACCCGGCAATGTGCTGGTCTATGGTGTGGGCGACAAGCAGTTCGCCTACTTCAAGTTATCCGAGCCGGAAAAATGGCGCTTCAGCATCCGCACTACGCCAGAGCGATTCCTGGAGCTGACCGATATACCGGGCATCAAGCCGGCTCGGTACATGGGGCGTTTTCATTGGGTCACCATCGTCGATGTACGCAGCATGCCGCCGGACTATCTGCAGGAACTGGTGCGCTGGTCATATAACAAGGCCTTGGCTTCGTTATCGAAAGCCAGACAGGCGCAGCTGCTGCGGCCATCCGCCTAGCTCCCTCCCCCAATTTGGAGGATGCACAGCCTGCTCATTTACGGTAGCGTGCGACGGCAAACAATCAAAAAACGCAGGAGGAAAACATGAACAGGCTCTCCCTGGCGGCGACCCTCATACCGGCATTGCTGTGTGGCAGCCTGTTGCTCGGCGGTTGCGCCAACCTGGCGGCCGTCAACAGCTATGCCGGCGACACCCAGCGCCTGACTGCCGCATTTGAACCCATGCTGGCGGGTTCGTCCCATAGTTGCGCTGCCAAGTACCTGCGCAAGAAGGCCATTACCGCGCGCGATTTCGACGCGGCCGCTGCCGAGAAGGCTGCCGCTACGTTGTGCGGGCCTATAGCAACCGACAACAAGGTGATGACCGAACTCAATGGCCTGCTGGGACAGTACGCCGATACGCTGACTGCCCTGGCCGACGAGCAGTTGCCCAGCTACAAGGACGAGTTCGGCGGCCTGAAGGACTCCCTTGCCACCGTCAAACGCAAAGGTAGCGCCGACCCCCTGTTTGACGAAGGCAAGCTCAGCGCCATTAGCGGGCTGGCAACCCATCTGAGCCGCATTGCCACCCAGCGGGCACAGAAGGCTGCGATACGCGATCTGCTAGACCACGAGGTAGCCGTACTGGCGATCACCAATGCGCTGAACGACTACGCCCAGCACAATTACCGTGGCTGGCTGAAAGACGAACAAAGAGAACTCGCCCTATTGCGTGAGGCGCTGGACAACGCTGGCAAAACCGAACCGCTGGCTGCCAACTACCTCAAGACCCAGCTCTTGGCAGAAGAGAAACAGATTGCAGCCCGCGAGCAGGCAGTGGAAGCGTTCAGCACATCCATACGCGAGTTGCAGCAAGCGCATGCACTGATCAAGCAGAAATACGATCAACCTGACGACAAGGCACTGGCAGCCCAACTCAAGCAGTTTGCCCTGGCCATTGCAAAACTGGACCAACAGGCCAAAGCGGCCTTCTAGTGCAGCCTGGACTTGCAGCAAGGAGGAAACCCAATATGGCACAAATCGTTAAGCTGACCGACAAGCATGCCTACCAGATAGCCGACACTTTTGCCCAGGCATCGGCCCGCATACTGGACTTCCGTATCGCCCATAGCGCGGCGCTGTCTGACGAGGAAGCCACAGAACTGGAGAAAGCCGAGGACAGGCTGGATCAGGCCGTGGTGCTGTTCCGCGGCTACGGCATACAGCTGCAGGGCGCGCAGGCCGAGGAGGCTGCCAGCGAGCTGCGGGGCGCCATCGACAATGCCCGGGACACCATCGCCACTATCCATAGCGTCAAGCAGGTGATCAGCGCCGGCACCGCCCTGGTAGACCTGACTGTGGCCGTGCTCGACAGGGACGCCAAGGGTGCGCTGGCGGCCAGTCGGCGTATCAGTGCCGCCATCAAGGGCGACGCGACCGATGCTGCCTGAGGGGCGTGCTTGGCCTATGGCGCGCTTGCTCAAGCTGATCTCCGCTTTCGCACTGATGGCCAGTTTCTTTATGCCGCTCAGCCAGTGCACGCAGCAAGACCCAGCAGCGGTACCGCAGGCACAAAGTGCCGCAACAAGCTATGACCGGCCCAGTGCCGGCAGCCTTGTGTTGCTGCTGATGTTCGGCTGGCCATTGGCGGTCCAGGTGTTGTCTGTACGGCGGCGTCAGCCGCCATGGCAAGGCCTGTACCTGATGGTCATCGCGGAGGTGCTGCTCTCCGCCGCCACGCTGGCGACCATACTGTTCCTGCTGCTGTGGGGGAATGAGGTGCGCTATGGCACCTATATCACCATCGCCGCCGTACTGAGCTACTTGCTGCTAGCGGTCTGGCTGGGCTATCAGGGGCTCAAGCAGCGGGTGACGCTGCTGGCGGCGGCTTCCTAGCCGTCGCGCCGGCCAGACAACGCGCCCAGCTCACAGGGCAGACACGCTCACCGCCCTGCACCCGTAGTCGCTCGCACGCACCAAGTCAGTGCACACATCCGGCCTACCTCGCCAGCACCCTGGGCTAAGTCTTTGGTATATAAAGGCAGATCTCACCCGGCACAACCCTTGCGTAAGGTGGGTGAGACCATCCAGGGAGCCCATATGCACGCCCTTACCCTCCCCGCACCATCGCACCACGATGAGATGCTGCTGCCCAGTGGGGCTATCCGCCCGCACTATCAGCCTTTTGCCAATTGGCTGCATGCGCAGACACCCGAAGCGCTGGCCAAGAAGCGAGCGGAGGCCGATCTGTTATTCCACAAGGTGGGCATTACCTTCGCCGTGTACGGCGACGAAGCCGGTGCCGAGCGCCTGATACCGTTTGATACGGTGCCGCGCATCGTGCCGGCCAGCGAGTGGCAGATGCTGGAAGCGGGCCTGCGGCAGCGGGTTAGCGCGCTCAATCGCTTTCTGTGGGACATCTATCACGGCCACGAGATCATCAAGGCCGGCCTTGTGCCGGCGGAGCAGGTATTTGCCAATGCGCAGTATCAGCCAGCCATGCAGGGGCTGGATCTACCCCATGGCATCTACGCCCATATCACAGGGGTAGACCTGATACGCCATGCCGACGGCGGCTACTACGTGCTGGAGGACAACCTGCGGGTGCCATCAGGCGTCAGCTATATGCTGGAGAACCGCAAGATGATGATGCGGCTGTTTCCCGAGCTGTTTGCCCAATACCCGGTGGCGCCTGTAGCACACTACCCTACCTTGCTGCTGAACACCCTGCGCCACGCCAGTGTAGCGGATAGCCCTACCGTAGTGGTGCTGACACCCGGCCCGTTCAACTCGGCCTATTTCGAGCATGCCTTCCTGGCCCAGCAGATGGGCGTGGAGCTGGTGGAGGGGCAGGATTTGTTCGTGAAGGATGACTACCTGTATATGCGCACCACCGTCGGCCCTCGCCGGGTGGATGTCATCTACCGCCGCATAGACGATGCCTTTCTGGACCCGCTGGCCTTCCGCGCCGACTCCATGCTGGGTGTGCCGGGGCTTTTGTCGGTCTACAAGCAGGGCAATCTGATCCTGGCCAATGCTATCGGCACCGGTGTCGCCGACGACAAGTCCATCTACCCTTACGTACCGGAGATGATCCGCTTCTACCTGGGCGAGGAGCCGATACTGCACAACGTACCGACCTGGCAGTGCCGCAAGCCGGCCGAACTGGACCATGTGCTGACCCATATGGCCGAACTGGTGGTAAAGGAAGTACATGGCGCAGGGGGCTACGGCATGCTGGTCGGGCCAGCCTCGACGGCGGCCGAGGTGGAGGATTTCCGCCTGCGGGTGCGGGCCAACCCCGCCAACTATATCGCCCAGCCCACCCTGTGCCTGTCCAGTTGCCCCACGTTCGTGGAGAGCGGCATCGCGCCGCGCCATATCGACCTGCGCCCCTTTGTGCTGACCGGCCGGGAAACCACCATGGTGGCCGGCGGCCTGACTCGCGTGGCGCTCAAGGCAGGTTCGCTGGTGGTCAATTCGTCACAAGGCGGCGGTACAAAAGACACTTGGGTATTGGAGGCCTGAATGAACGCGCACATCGACATCAAGATTGAACGTATCAGCCCCGCCATGGCATCGGGCCTGTTGCCCGACCTGACCGGTCTGCTGATGGATACCGTCAACCACGGCGCCAGTATCGGTTTTCTGGCCCCGCTGGAGCTGGCGCAGGCCCACGCTTACTGGCTGGGTGTGCTGGCTGATATGGAGGATAGCGCCACCCTGCTGTGGGTAGCTCGCGCCGGCGAGCAGGTGGTCGGCACCGTTCAGCTACAGACCTGCCCCCGTGCCAATGGCCGCAACCGGGCCGAGGTCTGCAAGCTGATGGTACATAGCCGCTGGCGCGGCCAGGGTATCGCCAGCCTGCTGATGGCAGCACTGGAAGGCATGGCGCGCAAGCTGGAGCGCGGCATGCTCTACCTCGATACCGAGGCAGGCTCCGGCGCCGAGGGCCTATACCTATCGCTGGGCTACACCCGCGTGGGCGAGATACCGGACTATGCCGCCAGCCCAGATGGCACGCTGCATCCCACGGCCATCTATTACAAGCAGCTGATAGACCGTAGCCTGGTGCCGCTGGCCGTGGTGGCCGAGAGCGAGGCCTGAATGCTGTCGCGCACTGCCTCGCAACTGTACTGGATGAGCCGCTATCTGGAGCGCGCCGAAAACCTGGTGCGCATGCTGGATGTGACCCACTCGCTGTCGCTGCTGCCGCAATCGCGCGGTGCGCTGACCGAGCTGGCCGCGCCGCTGGCCGTCACCGGCTCGCTGGATGCTTTCCACGCCCGCCACCACAAGCTCGATTCAGAGCAGTTGTTCAACTTCATGGCGCTGGATCTGGACAACCCGGCCTCGGTACTGAGCTGCCTGCGCTTTGCCCGCGAGAACGCCCATGCCGTGCGCGGCCAGATCACGGCGGAGATGTGGGAGGCCATCAACGCCAGCTGGCTAGAAGCCAAGGAGATGCCGCGTCGCGGCATACCCAGCGTATCGGCGTTTTTTGACTGGGTGAAGGAGCGCTCCCACCTGTTCCGCGGCGCTACCTACGGCACCTTGCAACGCAATGACGCCTACTGTTTTATCCGCCTTGGCACCTTTATCGAGCGGGCCGACAATACCGCCCGCCTGCTGGATGTGAAATCCCAGCTGATTGCGCCCGCCCAGGCCAACCTGATGCCGGTGGACGCGCCCGCAGAGAGCGCCCCCGATTTTTATGCCTGGAGCGCGCTGCTGCGCTCGCTCTCGGCCTTCGAGGCCTATCACGCAGCCTATCGCGACAGCCTGGATGGCCGCCGGGTGACCGAGCTGCTGATACTGCGGCCTGACGTGCCGCGCTCGCTGCGCGCCTGCTGTGACGAGATACGGGCCATCCTGCCGCAGATAGAAGCCGCCGAAGGCGCACTGGATGCCGGCCGGCATGTCAAACAACTGGCTGGCAAGCTGGCCGTGCAGCTGGAATACGGCTCGGTGGACGAAATCATGGCCCAGGGCCTGCATGACTGGCTGACCGGCTTTCTGACCCGCTCGGCCCGGCTGGGCGAGGCCATACGGGCCGCTTACCTGGAGGCAAATTAAGATGGAAGTGGTAATACGTGATGCCACCGAGGCCGATGCCAAGGTCTTGGCAGCGATTTATTCGGTCTATGTGATGGAGACCACCATTTCGTTTGAGGAGGTGCCCGTCCCGGCCGAGGAGATGGCGCGGCGGGTAGCCGATGTACAGGCCGCCGGGCTGCCCTGGCTGGTGGCGGAGCAGGGCGGGCGCTTGCTGGGTTATGCCTACGCCACCAAGTGGCGCGCTCGCTCGGCCTACCGTTTTGCCGTGGAGAGCTCGGTCTACCTGGCACCCGATGCCAGCGGCCGAGGCTTGGGTACCCGCTTGTACCAGGCGCTGCTGATACGGCTCAGGGAGGCAGGCCTGCGCACCGTGATCGGCGGAGTAGCACTGCCCAACCCCGCCAGCGTGGCCTTGCACGAGAAGCTGGGCTTCAAGCCGGTAGCCTGCTTCGAGCGAGTGGGCCTGAAACACGACCGCTGGATAGACGTGGCCTACTGGCAGCTACAGCTGGAATAGGCCCACGCCATAAAACGCACCAGCCCATGCCACCGTCTATCTGTTCGCACGCGACAGGCGGCCCGGCATGCAGGTTGGTGCCTATTTACCGGGAGGAAAACCCATGCACCTGGCCATAGATCACGAGACGCTGTACCGCTACGACAGCCCGGTGGCCCGCAGCACCCAGTACCTGCGGCTGACGCCACGGCCGTCTGATCGCGTGCGCGTCATCGAGTGGCAACTTACCCTGCCCGCACAGGCTGCGCGCGGCCTGGATGCCTATGGCAATGTGCTGCATGTGCTGACACTGGACAAACCACATAGCGAAATCCGCCTGCATGCCACCGGGGTGGTCGAGACATCGGACGCAGCGCCCTCCCCCATGCGCGACGATAGTCTGCCGCCACAGCTGTTCCTGCGCGATTCGCCATTGACCCATGCCGATGCCGCCCTGCAGGACTTTGCCCGGCAGCACCAGGCGGCCGTGGCAGCAAACCGGCAGGCCGGCCTGACAACACTAATGCAGGCCGTGGGAGAACGCATGCCCTACACCCCCGGCAGCACGGATGTTGCCACCGCTGCGGCCGATGCCTTTGCCCAGTCGCGCGGTGTGTGCCAGGACCACGCCCATGTCTATGCAGCCTGCTGCCGCCTGCTGGGCATCCCGGCCCGCTACGTCAGTGGCTACCTGGCGGCCGACGCAGAGCATGTGGCCAGCCACGCCTGGGTGGAGGCCTGGCTGGATGATGGCTGGCTGGGATTCGATGTCAGCAACCAATGCCTGGCCGGCAACCGCCATGTCCCGCTGGCCGTGGGGCTCGATTATCTGGATGCCTGCCCGGTAAGGGGAATGCGGCAGGGTGGCGGCGGTGAAAGCCTGCATGCGGTGGCGCGAGTAACGCAGGCCGCACATGGGCAGGATCAGTGATGATGCCAAGCCGCTGTCAGTAGGGGACGACGCGCATCAAGCCATCGAAGTCGTAAGGCTTACCTCGCGCACTGGATTCGACATAGGCGATGTACGACAAGAAGTTTCGGCAGCGCAACAGGACGCGGTCCCTACCTAGCCTGTCGTTGTATTGCACAGCCCCCCGCTCGACGCGATCAAGCAGGGCCGCCTTCACCTGCGCCGCCACCTTTGCGTCCTTAACCTTCATCTCGCTGGTGATGTAGAGATCCAGCTGCTTGTAGGGATGCACAAACACATCATATTGCCCCCCCGTCCACGATTCGTATTGCGATAGGGCGCGGGCGTCGTAGCGTTTCTGGCAGCGCTTCGCGATGTCGCGCCCTTTAGCATCTTCAATGATAGGGACCATGATCTTGCGGAAATAGGCATTGTCCTCATCTATCGAGCCTGCAGCGCAGGCCAGGGGCGATAGCGCTGCGACCAGCAGACCCAAGACGGCCGCACGTGCGCCACCCATCGATACCACACCGTGTTGCCACATAGACATATTGCCTTCCCACCGAACTGGGATATACGCGCGTCTTGCCCACAGCGCCGCGCATCCCGTTAAACTGCCTGTCATTCTACTGACTTACGCCACGCCATGACCTATTGCGTCGCCATGCGGCTGGATACCGGCCTGCTGTTCGCCTCCGACTCCCGCACCAATGCCGGGGTTGACCATATCGCCACCTTCCGCAAGATGCATGTGTTCGAGCAGCCGGGCAAAAGACTGATCGTACTGCTGAGTGCCGGCAACCTGGCCACTACCCAGAGCGTGGTGAGCCTGCTGCGGCAGCGGCTGGATGACGATGTGGTCAATCTGCACAATGTCGCCACCCTGTATGACGCAGCCGCCCTGGTAGGCACTACGGTCAAGGAAGTGGTGGCCCGCTACGCCAGTGAAGGCACCCTGGGACAGGGGGTGGATTTTGGCGCCAACTTTATCGTGGGCGGGCAGATACGGGGCGAGACGACACGACTGTTCCAGGTCTACCCGCAGGGCAATTTCATCGAGACCTGCGAGGACACCCCCTACTTCCAGATTGGGGAATCCAAGTACGGCAAGCCCATCATAGACAGGGTGGTGCGCAGCGATACACCGCTGCCCGAGGCCGCCAAATGCACGCTGATCTCGTTTGACTCCACCATACGCAGCAATCTGTCAGTGGGCTTGCCCATAGACATGCTGCTCTACGGCGCCGATACCTTTGCACCTGCGGCACCGCACCGCATTGATGGCGATGACCCCTATTTCAACAAGCTGCGGCGTGGCTGGGGAGAAGGGCTGCGACGGGTGTTTGCCAAGCTGCCTGACGCCGACTGGTTTGAATGATGGCCCTCGGCCATACCGTATTGGCCCCTCAGAGGCAGATAGACCAATAAAACGATAGAGGAAGCACCATGCACACCATCCGACTGGCCCTGTTGGCCCTTGCCACCGTCAGCGCACTGGCCGCCAAGCCCCTGGTCATCTGTGCCGATGCCGACCCGGATGGGTTCGACCCGGCACAGAGCGCCAATACCGCCACCCATGCGGCCTCCGCAGCCAAGCTCTACAACAACCTGATCGAATACCTGCCCGGCCCCTTCAAGTTCACCCCCAGCCTGGCAGCCCAATGGGATATCTCGGCCGATGGCTTGGTCTACACCTTCAAGCTACGGCGCGGGGTGAAGTGGCATAGCACCGACAGTTTCAAACCCAGCCGCGATTTCAATGCCGACGATGTGCTGTGGACCCTGCAACGGCAGATCGACCCCAGCCACCCCGGCGCCAAGGCGGCGCCCGCAGGTTTCCCCTATGCCAACTCAGGCGATTGGAAGAACCTGTTCAAGAGCGTGGAAAAAATAGACGACCACACCGTCAAGCTGACACTCACCAAGCCCTATGCCCCCTTGCTGGAGCGCTTTGCCCACCCTGCCCTGGCCATCGTCTCGGCCGAATACGGCAAGCAGCTCGACAAAGCCGCCACCCCGCTGCAGATCAGCAGCCACCCGGTAGGCACCGGGCCATATCAGTTGAAGAAGTTCGACAAGGGCGCCCAGGCGCGTTATGACGCCAACCCCCGTTACTGGCGGCAAAAGCCGGCCATCGATAAATTAATCATCGCCACCGTCAGCGACCCGGCGGTGCGGGCGCAAAAGCTGCTGGCCGGCGAATGCCACCTCGCCGACACCATCAAGCCGCAAGACCGGCCCCGTTTTGATGGCCATGCCCAGTTCGCAGTCACCCCGCTGCGTATCCAATCCAGCAGCCAGCTGTTTTTCAATGTGGGCCGCAAACCGTTCGACGACAAGCGGGTACGCCAGGCACTGGCATCGGTCATAGACCGCGCCGCCATCGTCAAAAGCGTGTACGACGGCCGGGCCGAGATCGCCACGACGCCTTATTCACCGCGCAGCCTTTGGGGCGTGGAGGCAGTCAGGCCTGCTGCGCCCGACTTTAACCGGGCGCGCAAGCTCTTGGCCGAGGCCGGCTACCCCCAGGGCTTTGAAGCCGAAATGTGGGTGCGGCCAGGTGGTTCCGGCACCAATCCCAACTTCAAGCTGACCGCCGAGCTGATACAGGCCGACTGGGCCAAGCTGGGTGTGAGACTCAACCTGGTAAACGTGGAGTGGACTGAACTGGTCAAGAAAGCCCGCGCCGGCGAAGCACCCAGCCTGCTCAGCGGCTGGAGTGGTGCGCTTGATCCCGATGGTTTCTACAGCAACCTGGCCAGCTGCGATGCCGCCGGCAACGGCTATAACTTCGCCCAGTGGTGCAACCCACAGGTCGATACCGCCCTGGATGCCGCACGTGTCGCCACCAAGCAGGCTGATCGGGCCAAGCGCTATGTGGAGGTGCAGAAAATACTGTCTGATGAAGCCCCCTTTACCACCCTGACCTACCCCTTGCAGGTGGTGATACACGACCGCAAGCTGCTGGGGGTGGAACCCACGGCCGGCGAGAGCTTCAAGGTGGAACAGCTACGCTGGAAGTAATGCCATGCAGTCTTCCGCCAGGACGCGCGCACCCAACCTCTATCTGATTGCAGCTGGCATTGCCGCGCTGGCGGGTAGCCTGCTGCACCTCGCCATCCCCATTGGTGGACCCAACTGGTATGCCTTTTTTGGCGCGCCGGATGGGCTCGTCGCCATGGCCAGGGCCGGGCATTGGTATCCGGTAGCCTGCTGCCTGGTTATCGCCCTGGCCCTGCTGCTGGCCGCCGCCTATACCTTCTCTGGTGCCGGCATGCTGCGCCGCCTGCCGTGGCAGCGCACCGTACTGCTGGGTATTGCAGCCGTGCTGGTGCTGCGCGGTATCGGTTTCATCCCGCTTATGCTGTGGCAGCCCGAGCGCCTGGCCGATATCTGCAACTGCCAGGGTGTCGATACCTTCCTCGTCATCACCTCCTTGCTTTGCCTGACCATCGGCATGGCCTACGCCCTGGGCACCCGGCAACTCTGGCGCCAGCCCGCCGGCTGACTGCGTTCGTGCCGCCATAAGCAGGCCTGCATAACCAAATTCGCCCGCCTTTACCGATACAAACCTAGAAAGCACCATGCTGAACCGCACTACCACGCCCTTGCTGATCGCACTCGGCCTACTGATCCAGGCCCCCACCCTGGCCAGTACCGCCCCCCGCCCCTACACCCTGGAACACACCGAAGTCCGCAGCGTACCGTCCAGGATACTGCCGCGTGACTACGAGATTTTTGTCAGCCTACCTGAGTCCTACCACAAGACGCAGAAACGCTACCCGGTGCTGTTCATGACCGACGCCAACTACGCCTTCCCGCTGGTGCGCAGCATCAATCGGCGGGTCAACGACTATGGCCGCAATCTCGACGAGGTCATCCTGGTTGGCTTGTCCTATGCCAAGGGCGACAGCCCGATCACCAGCCGCAACCGCGACTACACACCGACCGATATCGTGCTCAAGAAGACCCGTCGACCCAGCCAGGCCGAGGGCCCCTATGGCCAAGCCGAATCCTACGGCCGCTTTGTCAGCGAGGAAGTCATCCCCTTTGTGGCCCAGCACTACCGTGCCGACATGAGCAAGAAGATCTATGTCGGCCACTCCTACGGCTCGCTGCTGGGGCTGCACCTGCTGTTCCGCAAGCCCGACACCTTTGACTACTATGTCCTCGGCAGCCCCTCGCTCTGGTACGACCGCTACCATATGCTGGACGTCGAGCGCCAATACGCCGCCAGCAACAAGAACCTCTCCGCCCGCGTCCTGATGGTGGCCGGCGCCTTCGAGGCAATACAGCCCGGCTCGGACAATCCCCGCTACGCCAAAGAGACCGACATGGTGAAGGACATGCAGCTCTTCGAGCTGCAATTGAAGGGGCGCGGCTATCCAGGCTTGTCGATACGCTCGGAAGTCATCAAGGATGAAGATCACCTGACGGTGTTCCCTGCCCTGATTACCCGTGGGCTGCTGTGGGCCTTGCCCAAGCGCTAGGCGGCGCCAAGTGCTTGACCTCAGCGAGGTAGGCGCAAGCATCCATCAAATTTTCCGACATAGAAGTTGATTTCTTTCCGCTATCACCCCAATCAGGCACTGCTGATAATGGATTCAACTCATTGAAGGAATTCGATCATGCCTCGCCTGCCCAGCCTATTTATCTCCCATGGCTCACCCATGTTGGCCCTGGATGCTGGCCCCACCGGCGCAGCCTGGTCCAAGGTCGCCCAATCGCTGCCCCGGCCGAGTGCGGTGGTCGTCGCCTCGGCGCATTGGCTAACCAGCCTGCCGGCGGTCAGCACCACCGCCAGCCCAGCCACCATCCATGATTTCCATGGTTTCCCCGAGCCTTTGTTCCAACTCCAGTACAACCCACCCGGCGCCCCCGCCGTGGCCGAGCGTGCAGCCGCCTTGCTGGCCGCCGCCGGGCTGCAAGTGGGGGTTGATCCTGGCCGCGGCCTAGATCACGGCGCCTGGGTGCCACTCAAGAACATGTACCCCGCCGCCGATGTACCGGTCTTCCAGCTCGCCATACAACCGCGTGAGAACCCGGCACACCACCTGCGCGTAGGCCATGCCTTGGCCGCCCTGCGGAACGAAGGTGTGCTGGTCATCGGCTCGGGCAGCATTACCCATAACCTGCGCGAACTGGAATGGGACGCCCCCGAGGACACCGCCATCAACGAGTACGTGCCAGCTTTCCAGCAATGGGTGTACGACAAGCTGCTGGCGAGCGACCAGGCGGCACTGCTGGACTACCGCAAACAGGCCCCCGGCGCACAGCGCGCCCACCCCACCGACGAGCACTACCTGCCGCTCTACGTCGCACTTGGTGCAGCAGGGCCCGATGCCAAGGCCGAACGCCTGCATACCGGCCTGACCAACGGTGGCTTGGCTATGGATGTTTACGCGTTTCGTTAGGAATCCTGGGCGGACTACTATCGGTAACTCGCCTGTCAGGCCACCGTACCAGCCTGATTCAAATCAAACAGCCACACCAAAGCCTGGGCGGTTCAGCCACGTTCGGAGGATGTACCGTTTTCTTGCGGCGTATTAAAGCGTGCTAAACCAACGAAGACGGTGCCCCTTGCCAGGCCAACTGCGGGTAACGTGGGGCCAGGATGGTGCTTTCGAACTGTTCTGCCGGCACCGGGCGGCTCAGGTAGTAGCCCTGCATGTAGTCGCAACCCAACTGCCCCAGGAAATCGCGCTGTTCCGGTGTCTCTACGCCCTCGGCCACCACTTGCAGGCGCAGGCTGTGGGCCAGGGCCACGATGCCGGTGACGATGGCGGCGGCGTCAGGGTCGGTGGTGACATCCTGGGTAAAGGAGTAATCGACCTTGAGCGTATTGACCGGAAAGCGCTTGAGGTAACTGAGCGAGGAATAGCCGGTGCCGAAGTCGTCGATCGCTAGGTTCAAGCCCAGCGCCTTTAGCGCGTGCAGGCTGGATACGGCGTCGTGGGCCCGCTCCATCAGCACGCTCTCAGTAATCTCCAGCGTCAGGCAATGCGGCGGCAGCCCGGTCTCGGTCAGTATCCGGTCTACCAGCTCCACAAAGTTGGGTTGGGCCAGCTGCACACCAGACAGGTTCACCGCCATTTGCAGGCGCGGCACACCGGCTGCCAGCCAGCGCTGCGCCTGTATGCAGGCGGTGCGCAGCACCCACTCGCCTATGGGTACGATCAGCCCGGTTTCCTCGGCCAGCGGAATGAACTCGGCCGGCGAGATCATGCCTCGGTTGGGGTGGTTCCAACGCAGCAGGGCTTCCATGCCAAACAGATGGCCGCTGATCGTTTCGACCTCGGGCTGGTAGTAGACCAGCAGCTCCTCACGCTCCAGCGCCCTGCGCAGGGCGCTCTCCAGCCGTAGGTGCTCGGACACCGAGGCATCCATACCGGCCTCATAGAACTGGAATCCCCCATTGGCCCGCTTGGCCCGATACATGGCGGTATCGGCATGGCGCAACAGGGTGCTGGCGTTGTTGCCATCCACCGGGAACAAGGAGATACCGATGCTGGTGGAGATAAAGATATCGTGCCCTTCTATCTCAAAGGGGCTGCCCAGGGCGCGCTCTATCTTCTGTGCGGCATTGGCGGCTGCGGCAGGGTCCGGCAATTCATCGAGCAGCACCGTGAACTCGTCCCCCCCCAGCCGTGCCACGCTGTCGCTGCTGCGCACGCAATGGCGTATGCGCTGCCCCACCAGCTTGAGCAGGCGGTCGCCTATTTCATGGCCCAGGGTGTCGTTGACGAACTTGAAGCGGTCCAGATCCAGGAACAACAAGGCCAGGGCATGGTCGGTGCGCTCGGCCCGCTCTATGGCCTGCTTGAGCTCTTCGGAGAACTGCGCCCGGTTGGGCAGGTCGGTCACGGTATCGTGATAGGCCAGGTGGCGCACATGGCGCGAGGTGCGCGTAGCGTCTACCACCCGCCGTACCCGCTGCTGCACCACAGCCAGGTGGATGGGCTTCGTCAGGTAGTCACTGGCGCCCACCGCAAAAGCCTGCTCAATCGACTGGTTGTCATCCAGCGCGGTAATCATCAGCACCGGGATATCGCGGTATTCCGGCATCTCTTGCAGGCGGGCGCAAGCGGTGAAGCCATCCATGCCGGGCATCAGGCCATCCATCAGGATCACATCGGGGGCACACTGGCCCAGCAAGGCCAGTGCCTCGTTGCCATCGCCGGCTTCCACCACCTGGAAGCCACCGCGCTCCAGCGCATGGCGCAAAGCCGAGCGTGTGCTGCGGTCGTCGTCCACCACCAGCACCAGGCCGGCATCGCCGGTGCTCTCCAGCAACGAGGCCTGCGCGCCCTTCAGCTCCTGCAGCAGGGCCTGCTTGGTCAACGCGTATTCGGCATGCAGACGGCTGAGCAAGGATTCAGCATTCTCGGTCTGCCCCACTTCGGCCAGCGCCTCGATCTCGCGTGCCAGGCTGGCTACGGCACCCGCCCCCAGCGTGCTGCTGGCACCCTTGATGGCGTGCGCTGTCTGGCGCAGGCGTGCTGCGTCCTGGGCGGTGGCAGACTGTGCCAGGGCCTCCAGGTAAACCGGCATATCTTCCAGATAGGGCTCCACCGCCTGATTGATACGCTCGCCCAGCGCCTCACGCAGCTTGCCGAACGCCACGGTATCCAGCGGTTCGCGGTTATCGGCTGCCGGCTGCTCTACTGCCACGCTGCCATCGTTGGGCAGCACCACCGGCAGCTTGGCCCATTGGCCTATCATGCTGCCTACCGCTCCCAGCGTCAGCGGCTTGGGCAGATGGTCATCCATGCCGGCCGCCAGGCATTTTTCTATATCACCGCGCTGGATATTGGCCGTCATGGCCACAATGGGCACACGGCCGCCGCCTTCGGCCTCCATCGCCCGGATCGCCGCCGTCGCCTGGTAGCCATCCATATGCGGCATATTGCAATCCATCAGCACCAGATCGTACCGTTGCCGCTTGAATGCCCGCAGGGCTTCATGGCCATCGCCCACGATCTCGACCTGGCATCCCAGCATGGCCAGCATGCTTTCGGCGATAGCCTGATTGGTACGGTTGTCCTCGGCCACCAGCACCCGGCAGCGCCCTGCCAAACGGGGCGCTTCCACCACCAAGGGCAACGACGCCTGCTGATCCTGTTCGGCTATGCAGGCCAGCAGTTTTTCCATCCGCAGGGGCTTGCTCAACAGCGCATCCACGCCCTGTTGCGCCGCTGGTGCCACGCCCAACCGGTTCATGGCGATGATGTAGGTGTCGCGCAATGCCTCGTCGGCGCGTATCTGCTGTGGCAGGTTGCCGCCCTCGGGGCTGGCGAAGTCGCTATCCAGTATCACCAGGCTGCATGCTGTGCCGGCTTTAGCCTGTGCCTTGAGCCAGGCCAGTGCCTCGGCGCTGCCTTGGGCCGCCGTACAGACAAAGCCCCAGTTAGCCAGCGACTGCTCCAGAAAATGCCGTACCGCCGCACTTTCCTCCACCAGCAGCACGCTACGCCCCTGCCAGCCGGGTTGCCGCTCTGGCACGCTGGGTATCTCGCTGGCAGCCTGCAACGGCAGGGTGAACCAGAACCGGCTGCCCTTGCCGTCGGCGCTTTCCACATTGATCTCGCCACCCATCAACCCCACCAATTGGCGGCAGATGGACAAACCCAGGCCAGAGCCGCCGAAGCGACGGGTAGTCGAGGTATCGCCCTGGGTAAACGAGTCAAAGATGCGTGACTGGGCCTGCTCGTTCATGCCTATGCCGGTATCCACCACTTCAAAGCGCAAGGTGTCGGCATCCGCCAGCGCTACCTTCACGACCACCTCACCGTGCTCGGTGAACTTGATGGCATTGCCGACCAGATTGGTCAGCACCTGGCGTATGCGGGTGGGGTCGCCCTTAACCTTGACGGGCACGTCCGGCGCAGCCAGATAGGCCAGGTCCAGGCCTTTCTGATGGGCTTGTGGCGCCAGCAGCTCGATCACATCCTCGCTCAGGCGGCGGGGGTTGTAGTCGGTCAACTCCAGTTCCAGCTTGCCGGCTTCCAGCCGTGAGAAGTCCAGGATGTTGTTGACCAGATCCAGCAGGTATTGCGAGGAATCCCAAGCCATCTGCACAAACTGGCGCTGCTTGGCCGGCATGGGGGTAGAGATCAGGATATCCAGCGTGCCGATCACGCCATTGAGGGGCGTGCGTATCTCGTGACTGACGGTGGCAGCAAACTCGGCCTTGAGCGTAGCAAAGCGCATGGCCTCGTCGCGCGCCTCGCGCAGCTCCTGTTCGCGCGCCTCCAGCACGGCAATCATGCTGTTGAAGGCCTGGGCCATCTCGGCAATATCGTGGGGGCCTGCCAGATCGGCCCGCACCCCCGCCTGCCCCTGCTCGGCCTGCGCCATGCGCTGCGCCAATTGCGCCAACGGACGGCTGAGCCTGCGGGTCAGCAGCCGTATCAGGAACAACAGCACAAAGGCCGCCAGGAAGCCGGTAGCAAAGTTGACGACAAAGACTTCGGTCACCATGCGCTTGAGTGTGGCCTTGCTCTGCACCACCCGCACATAGCCTATACGCTCGCTCTTTTGCTCCTCTACGGCAAAAGGCGAGGCCTCGCCGCCTTCCTTGCCCATGACCGGGGCGATGAAACGCCAGGCCTCATCGGTCTCGCCTTCGAGCATGACCTGGCCTACCTTGACCGCTATTTCATCAGCCAATTGCACCACCCTGCCGTCCCTGTCCCTGGCCAGCAGCAGCCGGCCATTGGCATGGCGTATCTCCACCCGGCTGACGTCAGGGAAAGCCAGCGCCACCTCAACCGCCGCATTGGCATTCTCGGCAGCGTCGTACAGCAGGGCCAGCTTGCTTTGGCGCGCCAGGCTCTCCGTCACCCCCTCGCCCTGGCCGCGAAGCAATTGCCGTATCTGGCTGCTACCCTGCCAGGAGCTGGCCATGGACGACAGCAAGGCCAGGCACAGCACCCCAGCGGTCACCGCGATGCTGATCTGTTGCCGGAAGTCGGCGTTATGCAGGAATTTGTCGACTAGCTTCATTGCAATCAAGGCTCAGGAAAAACCAGGTCGAAATTTTGCTGAGGCTTGTTGCCAAGATTCAGTCCCAGGTGGCTGGCGGTACGCAGATTGACCGCCACCAGAACATCCTTCAACGGTACCAAGCCGCTGGCACCATCGGCATTGGCGAGTGCAACCTGCGCCAGGTTACGGCCCAGGCCCATATTGTCGGGGTACAAGGAGAACAGCACGCCGCGCTTGACGTGGCTCAGACTGCTGGAGAACACCGCGATATTGCGATTCCAGGCCTCTTGCAGGACCAGCGGCAGCACAGCCGATTCCTCTACCGTGGTGCTGTCCTGCGGCAGCCAGACCGTATCGTGGCGTGCATCACTGCTGCTGAAGATACTCTGGTAGTGTTGCATGGCCGTCTTGAGGTCGGTCGCCTCGCGCACCTGCAGCTCCAAGCCCTGCGCCTTGGCCGCCGTGCGGGCCAGCTGCATCAGCCAGGCGTTCTGCCTCGGGTCGCACACCACATAGACGCGGCGTGCCTGTGGCACCAGCAGCTTGAGCCGGGCAAACATCAGTTCAGGGTCGGGCGCCAGGCTATGCACGGCAACGCCACGGGCCTCGCTCTCGGGCACTGCCAGCACCCCACCGGCGACGATGCTCAGATTGCTGCCCTCCAGGGCATTGGCCGCCCGCAGGCCATTGCGGCCCAGGGCAATCACGGCCCGCACGTTCTGGCGCTTGAGCTCGCCAGCCAGCTCCTGAGTATTCAGTTTATTGCCGACGGCATAGCTAGCTACCCGCACACGGGCCTTGTCCTCTATGCCCTCGATAATCTTGGTGAACACACTGCGATAGGGCTCGCCGATATCGGGATACAACACCGCAATCTGACTACCGCTCAGCGCAGCCAGCCGCAGCAGGCTGCTTTGCTGTGGCCCTGCGGCCATAGCGACCAGCTCGGCTTTCTGGCCATTGAAGGCGACGCGGAAGAGGGCGACGTCGACAGGCGCGTCACCAATGTTCTTCAAAGCACGGGCGTCGTCCGCTGCCAGCCAGTAAGGTAGCTGGCTTACTGCCACCGAACTCGTCAATGGTGCTGCATTAGTCCAACTTGCAACTGCATGGGCGGTACATGGGCCAAGCAGGCCCAGCATGGCGCAGCACCTTGCCATTGGGCTGGCGCACGGGACAACGCAGGCTCGCAGCCTTGCTGCTACGTTATTCATAGCCTTATGCATGCCACCTCATCAGATAGGCAAGCTGTATGTGTATCTGCAGAATATATGCCGAGTATCCACGGTAACGTATTGCGGGTTTCCAAGCACCCATGCATGACGCGCCTTGCAAGTTTCGCCAGTACTATACGCAGTATAGGTAGCTGGTTCAGCACCATGGCTCGCCCAAGTCACGAGTCGCGGTTACTGCAACGGTAACACCGTGCCACCATCGACCACCAGCTCAGTACCAACAATGTATGAAGACTCATCGCTGGCCAGGAAAAGAACGGCGCGCGCGACCTCCTCAGGCTCGCCGAAGCGCTTGATGGGTGCCTTGCTGACAAAATGTTCTCTGGCCGCCTTGACCGATTCTATGGGCATCCCCCATCGCGTACCAAATTTGGGCGTGTTAATCGGCCCAGGGCTGACTGCATTGATGCGTATTCCTTTCGCCATCAGCTCTATACCCAGGGTCTTGACCAGGGAATACTGCGCAGCCTTGCAGGCTGCATAGACACTGAAGTTCGGTGAGCCTTTCTGGTTTGAGATGGAAGTTGTCACCACTATCGATGCGCCAGGTGTCAGCAATGGCAACGCTTTCTGTATGGTAAAGAAGACGCCTTTGAACAGGCTGGCGTTCATCTCGTCAAACTCTGCTTCGGTCACTCGTTCGAACGGAGCGGGCTGAGAGTTGCCTGCGTTGACAAACAGCACATCCAGCTGGCCGAATGCCGCCCCCACCTCCTGCATCAGCCGGTCTATATCGTCCATCCGGCCTGCATCACTACGAAATGCCCGTACCGACTCCCCCAGCGAGCTGCGCGCCTGTTCTAGGCTATCGACGTCGCGCCCGGTAATGGCCAATTGCGCCCCCTCAGCCACAAACAGCTTGGCCGTGGCATAGCCTATGCCGTTGTTCCCACCTGTTATCAGTGCCCGCTTTCCTAGTAATCGCTGCATTCATGACTCCGAAGGCTAATGGGTAAACCTGGACCGAACGCCTTGTTCGGCCGCGCTGCATCACATCGTATAGCTCGCCTGCACATACCAGGCCCTGCCAGCCATGGGGAGATCGTAGCGTATCAAGCCTGGAGCCAGGCTGGGCTCACGTACATCCTCATCGAAGGCATTACGCAAGGAACCTGAGAACGTCCATCCTTTTTCACCCATGCGCTTGTGCAGTGTCAGATCCAATGTGGTGTAGTCGGGCACTGCGGGACGTGCATCACCGGCAACCCGTTTACGGTCTGCTATGTGATTGGCCTGCCCTCCCAATTGCCAACCGTCGAAAAACTTCCAGTCGACACGGGCATAAGCGTGCTTGCGCGGTGCATTCCCTGCATCCTGCAAGGTCGTACCATCAGTTGACCGTTGATGGGCATAGAAAGCTGACAGTTTCAATTTACTATCTACATCCCAAGCGGTCTCCAACTCAAAACCATGCCCCTTCTGGCTGCCGATATTGAAGTAGGTCGCACCCGTCCCAGGTGTGCTGTTCGGCACGGTTCGAATAATGTCCTTCAACCTGCTACGGAACAGCGTCAGATTCACATGCGTTTGACGACTTGGCTGCCAGGCAAATGCGGCCTCCAGAGTCTTGATGGTTTCCGGCTCCAGGCCGGGGTTGCCTCGAACCGTCGGGTTATTGATGCTGTAAAGCTCATTGAATGCAGGCGCGCGGAAAGCCTGACCATAAAGTAGCTTGGCCGTCAGGTTGTAATCGACATCCCAAACCAGCGCCAACCGGGGATTGGTGGTGCTGCCAAAGTCGGAGTAGCGGTCATACCGCACACCCGCAGTCAACGCCCAATCCTTGGCGAGCCCCCACTCATCCTGCGCATAGACGTAATTGACCCGCCGGCGGTTAGGTAACATGAACGGCGCCGTATGGCTAAAGTCCCGCATTTCCCCCAAGGGCACAGGCAGCCCATTAGGCAGGAAGGTAAAATTCTTGATTTCCTGGGTCTTGTAGAGGTTCAGGTCATCATGCCCCATCCCAAACCGCCACAGATGCCCTTGCCAGCCCGAATAGGTTGCATAGGCCGACACCCGGAATTGCCGGTCCCATCGATTGGGAGAGCCAATCATGCCGTTGGTAAACGTCCCGGTTGGAAAGCGAGTGCCCGCAGGGAAAAGTACAAGGTTGTTGAATACCTCAGAATAATGCGCGTAGCTTGCATTGACCCCTACCCCCCAGTTGGGCGTCAACTGCGCATCCGTCCAGCCGTAGTCCATCGAGAAGCGCTGACTGCGACTATTACCTGTAGGGTCGAGTGCAGAGGCGATACCTGGCCCTGTACCCAGCTTGTCGCGTAACTTGTAGGCCACTCGAATACGCGATTTCGAGTAAGCGATGTCAAGACTGGCATCGACAGCGTCGCGTCCAGTACTCACGGCGCCAGGAGCAAGGCTGGCGCGCGTACCAAAGGTAGCGTCGTTGCGGGTCTGGGCATCCGACGTAATGACTTCCTTGTAACCATCAGTACTACCCAGACGCAGATAGGCTGCAATATCCACCCCTCCCCATTGCCCGCCATGTTGCAGCCATAGGTCCTGGCTATCAAAGGCGCCAGTACGCACGCCAAGCTCAGTCCCAGAATAACTACCTGCCGCCTTGGTGATGATATTGATGACACCGCTATATGCATCGGCACCATAGAGTGCAGAGCCGGGGCCGCGAATCACTTCAATCCGGGCAATATGCTCTACCGGCATCCCACCCCAGATATTGCCGCGATTACCAGTAAACACGGTCGTCATGGGGACGCCATTGAGCAGCATCAATGTCTGCGGTCCCTGCTGGCTGAATATCCCACGTACCACATAAATAGGCGTGTAGGAGTTAGGGCTGCGGGACACATGCATGCCGGGCACGGTCTCCAGCACCTCGTCCAGGTCTTGCGCCCCCATGGCCGTGATGTCTTCGGCCGTGATCACCGTTGCCACCGCAGGTGCCCGGCGCAGGGTCTGCTTGCTACCGGTGGCAATGCTGACCGTGGTTTTGTCGCCATAGGCCAGCGCCAGGTCTTCTTCGACTACCGTCTCGTCCGCGTGTAACGCACTCATGCAAGCCACGGCGAACATATTGGGTAGTAACAGCTTACAAACTTTCCGCATTGTCTTCTCCGTCCCTGAGTACAAGTGGATGCGTGCAACGGTGGGCGCACTATCCTGATAGCCTGCACATATAGGAACAATATATTCAAAAGCTTCCCGTCGCCTTACCAGCGCCGCGCTGTAACACCTTCATAGTGAATATCGCTACACGACAAGGGTAATAGAGTCGCCTCGGGTCGCTCTCTGGCTTCGACATAGCACGGCGGCATACCGGCCAGAAACAAAGGCACTCTGAACAGGTGAAACTCCCCCACATCCATCCCCATGTCCGCGCACAATGCCGCTGTGTAGGCCGCATTGTTCATGCGTAGGTGCGGACGTCGGGCAAGCAGTATCTGTTCAACCTGAAAGGCCAGCCGAAGATACGGCCCTTCCGCCAAGCCCAGCGCCTGTGCCCGTTGATGCAACCAGTAAATGCGCTCGTCCGTAGAGTCTATGGGCCGGCCATAACCGAGGATATGGCGCTGTTCCGCCTCTGCATTCACCCATTCCACCAGATCGGCACCGGCATCGACCGCCGCCTTGGTACGCAAGAAGAAAGACATCGCCCGCACACCCGCCTGGCCGCCATAAACCTGCGCTTCGGATACCGCCAGCGCCGCTGCCATCGCCAATGGTGGCGTGCTACGCACGCTGCCAGCCAGTGCCGCCACCCGGTTGTTCCACAAGCGGGCGTCGGGATAGCTGGTGTAGACCCAGATCGCATGCAGCATTCGTATCTGCTCAGGCGTGTGCTGTCGCCCGGTAATACCGAATAGATAAAGCGCCATCCAGTCTAGATCGCGCAGATCATGATGCAGGTCATGCCCTCGAAATACAGCGCGCGTTCCCGGAAATGCCGCCCCCATACGCGTCCGCAAAACGCCATGGGCCTCCTGTAACAGTCGATAGCCCATCAGCTCACCACCTTCTGACCAGGATCATCAGTCAACTCAACAGGAAAGAACGGGAAGCGCTTGAAGCCATAATCCCATTGCTCCAGCGCATGGGCTGCCGCGCCAGGCAGCCGCAGCAGCAAGTGCATCATCTCAGCAGCGGATGGGCTCAATCCCAGCTCGCAAAACACTGCCGTAGTGGGCAATATCAGATTGAATGGCCTACCCACGATGGACTCAAGCGCCACCCGGTTTTGCTGCAACCAACTCAGTTGCCCCCCCGAGCTGCGAGCCTGCAGGCAATCTAGCAGTTGCAGCACCGGTAGCGGTGTGGTCACACCGTGTGGATCGAAGCCTGGTGGATGTTCGGTCTGAGGCCAGACATCGACCAAAGTTTCTGGCGGTGCGGCCAGGTGGTGGCGCCACTTTGCCAGATCAGTCCCGCACACCTCCCAGGCCTGCATGGCAAGTAACACTTCGCGTGCCCCGCCATACTGCCCCGCGCCCACAGCCAAGGCCGCCATCAAACTGGCTGCTGCAGTAGACCCCCCCACCCCACCACACATGGCCGCATGCACCATGGGGTCACGCGGGCCGGGGTTGGCCAGGGCCACGGCCAATGTCTCCAGCAACGCCGCCTGCTGCGCCGAGGGGCGCTCGCCGCGAAACAGCAGGTAGACCATCTCTATCCAGCTCGCCTTGCCCAGCATGTCGCCATAGACATCGTAGCCATGGCAGCGGGCAACCCGGGTGGCAAAGGGGTTATCGGGCTCGGCTTCTTCCTGCCAGATGCGGGTATGCACCACCTCCTTGCGTGGCGCTTCGCTCATCGCTCGCTCCCCAGGGTCTTCATGCGCAGGCTCATGGGCGGCACCTCCTCGCCGTCTATGCGCACATCCAGCAGCGTGGGGCCTTTGCGGCGCAATATGGCCTCGATATCGATCTGCTCGAAGTCCTCGGGCGAGCGGATCACGAATCCCGGCACGCCCAGCGATTCGGCCAGCAGCCGATAATCCACGGTCGGCAACTCAAAGGCTGTGCGCTCGGCACCTGCCAGGCGCTGACCATGTTTGACCATACCCAGCGCACCATCGTTGAGTATCACGAACAGCACCGATAGCTTCTCTGCCGCTGCCACCGTGATTTCCTGTCCATTCATCAGGTAGCTACCATCGCCGGTAATGCAGACACAGGGGCAGTCGGGGTTGCCGCGTGCACCGCCCACAGCCGCCCCTATCGCCCAGCCCATGGGGGCAAAATCCATGATGACCCGGAGCCAGCCAGCATGATCCTGCCTGCGCTCACCCACATCGGCATGGGTGCGGCCAAAGTCATGCTGGTGCCCGATGCGCCGGTCACGCGGTTGCAGGTAATGGATGGCCCAGGCCGTACTATTGCCGGCATCGGCATAGAAGCGGGTGGTGGGCGGGCAGCGGCGCGACAGCTCCCGCATCAATCGCTGCGGCTTGATGGGCACGGCCTGGGATTCGTACTTTTCCGGCTCGCGCAGCATGCCCTCGACGCTGCGCAGGCTGACCTTGCCTGCCCGCTCTTGCGCCCTTTGCTCGTCGCCCCGCAGCGATTCCACCAGCAGCTCGCAGACGGTGCTGATACGGCCACGGACATGCAACCGCGCCATGGGCGAGCGCATCAGATGCTCGTCATCCACATCGATATGTACCAGCCGGTTGTTCAGCACGGTCTCGCACCAGGCCGCGCTGGTCCATTCGCCCAGGCTGACGCCGAATGCCAGCACCAGATCTGGGTCGTCCAGCAGCACTGCATTGGCGGTGTAGTGGCCGGCAAAGCCAAACACGCCTCGGTAGAGCTGGTGCCGTGGGTTGACCAGCCCCTTGCCGTCGGGTGTGGTCACAAACAGGGCATGGGTGCGCTCGGCCAGCTCCAGTATGGCTTCGATGGCTTCGCCGCAAGTGCTGCCTATGATGATGGCGATCTTGTCGGCCTTGTGGATATCGGCCGCCAACTGGCGCACGACGGCAATATCCACCAATGAAGGCTTCTCAATCAGGTTGCGCAGATCGTAGTTAAGCCAGGAGCCCGGCGCAGGCGCCCGCAGGATATCGACCGGAAACGACAGGTGGGCAGGCCCATAGGGCGCCCGGTGCGTGCGCATGATGGCACTGACCAGCTTGCTTTCCACCTGCTCGGGGTGGGAAACCAGCGAGTTGTAGCGGGTACAGTGGCGGAACATGCCCAGGGTATTCACACCAGTACAGGCGGATTCCTGCAGCGCACCACGGCCAAACGAAGGCAGGGAGGGCTGGCCGGTAATGGCCAGCATGGGGATGCTGTTATCGTAGGCATTGGCCACCCCCGTCAGCAGGTTGGTGGCGCCAGGGCCTGATGTGGAGATACAGACGCCCACCTTGCCGGTCTCACGGGTATAACCCTCTGCCATAAAGGCCGCACCGGCCTCGTGCCGGGCCACCACGGCCCGTGGGCCGCCACGGCGAGCACTGCGGGCCAGTGCATTGTAGATAGGCTCCACCGCACCGCCCGGTACACCAAAGACATATTCCACCCCGATGGCTTCCAGGTAGCGCACCACTACCTCTGCCACATCGGTCGGTTCTGGTAAGCCCGCAGTCGCCATCTGTTCCGCCATCACACCCATCCTTGTCTGTGATCCAGGCCGGGCATGCCCCGGCCATCGCCATGCCGTGCTGATCAGCTTGCCGTGACTACCCACGGCAGGCCGCCAGCTCCATCAGCCAACAATGATAGTTATAGGCGGCAGCAGGCCAAGAAACCATGCCGGCTTGCCAAGGCATTGCCGCATCCCGGTCTGATCGCCAGGCCTGCACGGTCACATGGACATTTGACAAGCAAGCGCTTGACAGGCAATCTTTCGAGCAATCCCACAAGGAGTAAAATCGCTTGAAAGCCAATACCTTGCGGCGTCTGATCAACCTGTGGCCGCCCTTTCTGTTTACCGGCATCCATGCCACGCGGATCTCGCCGGACTACCGCGAAGTCGATTGCCAGCTCAGCCTGCGCTGGTACAACCGCAACTATGTCGGCACCCACTTCGGCGGCAGCCTGTTTGCCATGACCGACCCCTGGTACATGCTGATGCTCATGCCCTTGCTGGGGCGCGACTATTTTGTCTGGGATCAGCAGGCCGGCATCGAATTCATTGCCCCCGGCCGTGGCAAGGTCACCGCCCGCTTCCGTATCGATGACGCCATGCTGGCAGAAATCCGCGAGCGTACAGCCAGCGGCGAGAAGTACCTGCCCCAGTTCGTCATTGATATCGTGGACGAGCAGAACGAGCTGATCGCCCGCGTCACCAAAACACTGTACGTGCGCAAGAAGCCAACCAAGCGCTGACGCAAGTACACGTCGCCCCGTCGTGACCAGAGTACGGGGTAGGCGCACCCTGCACCACCAGACCAGCCCGGCACAGCCGGGCTGTTTGCCGTCCTGCTTTGACCAAGGATTGCGCCCGCCCCTCCTCCTCCCCAGACGCCTCCCGCAACCTCACTCGGTGATTCACGCCGGATGCATGCAACTGGCGACCAGGCCCCGTCGATTCATCGCAAGTGCCAGCGGCTCGACACGGGCTACGCCAGGATGCAACCCATCGCACTACCGCGAGCCACGAGGAGCCACACCATGCACATCCGCCACATCCTGCCGCTGATCTTGTTGACTGCCGGCGCAGCCCAGGCAGCCGACCTGACCATCACCGTCAATGGCCTGGCCAACGCCGAGGGCAAAGTCCTGCTTGCCGCCTACGACAGTGCCGACACCTTCCTCAAGCGCCCTGTCGGCATCAGTTGGGCCGATGCCCAGGCCGGTAGCATCAAGGCCGTGATCAGCAACCTGAAGGCCGGCGACTACGCGGTTTCGCTGTACCAGGACAAGAACGGCAACAAGCGGCTCGATAGCAATATGGTGGGGATGCCCACCGAACCCTATGGCTTCTCCCGTGATGCCACCGGCAGCTTTGGCCCGCCCAGCTTCGAGCAAGCCCGCATCAGCGTGCCAGACAATGGCACCGAGATTGCCGTCACCCTACGTTAACCACGCCCGCGTTGCTCAGGAGACCACCATGCCCGCACAAGACGCCCTGCTCGCCCGCGCAAAACGCCGCGCCCGGCAGAAAACTGGCTTCTACAGCCACGCCATCATTTATCTGCTCGTCATCGGCTGCCTGTTGTTGATAGACCTGCTGCAAGGCAGGGGCATCAATTGGGCCTATTGGTCGGCGATGGGCTGGGGCGTGGGCCTGCTGTCACACGGCGCCGTCACTTTCTTCGATGGGGCCGGCCTGTACGAGAAGGTACTGGCACATGAATTGAAGAAACTGCAAGAACAGGAGCGCTGAGATGCAACGCCGCGATTTTCTGCTCAAGAGCTTGGCCGGTGGCCTGGCAGTATGCCTGCCGGCCAGTGCCTTGGCTGGTGCCGATACCTATCAGGCATACCGAGCTGGTTTGGCCAAACATCCCCGGTTGGCCATGCTGGCTGGCACCCAGAACGAGATGCTGGCCGGCGAAGCCAGCATCAGCGGAAGCTGGCCGAAGGCGCTGGCAGGGATGTTCTATCGCAATGGCCCAGCCAGGCTGGAGCGTGGTGGCGAGCGCTACGAGCATTGGTTCGACGGCGACGGCATGGTGCATGCCTGGCGCATGGCCAATGGCCGTGTCAGCCATCTGGGCCGCATGGTGCGCACCCACAAATACCGCGAGGAGGCCGCTGCCGACCAGTTGCTCTACCCTGGTTTTGGCACCGCCATTGCCCGCCGGCCGATAGGCAACAACGACAGTGTCAATGCCGCCAATACCAGCGCGCTTTCGCATGCCGGCAAGCTGTACGCCATGTGGGAGGGCGGCTCGGCCACCGAGCTGGACCCGCAAACGCTGGCCACCCGTGGCCTCAAGACCTGGCGCGACGACCTGACCGCCCTGCCCTTCTCGGCCCACCCCAAGGTGGAGCCGGACGGCACCCTGTGGAATATCGGCGCCGTGCCTGGTGTCAACAAGCTGGTGCTTTGGCATATCCGAGCCGATGGCAGCCTAGCACGGGTGCAGTTGCTGAACGTGGCCGATATTGCCCTGGTGCATGATTTCGTCGTGACCGAGCGGCATATCGTCTTGCTGCTGCCCCCCTTCAGCCTCAACCGCGCCCCTGGCATCAGCTATCTGGCCATGCACCAATGGCAAGGGCAGCGTGCCATGCGGGTGCTGGTCATAGACAAGGCCGACCTGACGCTGAAACACACACTGGAAATGCCGGCCCGCATGGTATTTCACTTTGGCAACGCGTTTGACGATGGCGACAGCATCCGGCTGGATGCCACCCTCTATCAAGATGACCAGGTACTGCAGGAGATGGCCGCCGCCATGCGCGGGGTGGTGTGGGATAAGCCCGTCCCTTCGGTGACCAGCCAGCTGACGCTGGATCTGCGCCGGGGTCAGGTACGGGAGGAGCGCCTGCTCGCGGCGAGTGAGTTCCCCCGCGTTGCCGATGCGGTTGTGGGGCGCCGCCATCGTGCACTCTTTACCCTGATCGAGGACAAGCAACACGGTATGGGCATGGGGGGCGTGGCACGCATTGATCTGGATGGCGGCAAGGTCGATCGCTTTGCCTTCGGCCCGGACTGGGTCGTGGAGGAACACGTCCCGGTCGCCCGGCCCGATGGCCGCGGACTCTGGCTGCTTGGCCCGGCGTTGGATCTACGCCGCAAGCAGACCGTGCTGAATGTGTTCGATGCCGCCAACCTGGCGCAGGGCCCGCTGGCCCAGGCCAGGCTGCCCTATGCTGCGCCGCTGTGTTTTCACGGCAACTTTCTGAGTACCTGACCATGCGCATACTGATTATTGTTGGCCACCCCGATGAAGATAGCTTCTGCGCCGCCCTGGCCGACCGCTACCAGCAAACTGCCAGCCAGGCTGGCCACGAGGTGGCCCGGCTCAATCTGGGAGAGCTGGCCTTCGACCCCATACTGCGCAAGGGTTACAAGGGCAGGCAGACGCTGGAACCTGATCTGCAAGCCGCCCAGCAGGCCATCCAGCACGCGGAGCGCCTGGTATTCGTTTACCCCTATTGGTGGGCCAGCATGCCCGCCCTGCTGAAAGGCTTTATCGACCGGGTGTTTCTGCCTGGCTTTGCTTTTAAATACCTTGCCGACAAGGCCCTACCCAGCAAGCTGCTGCTGGGGCGGGAGGCCCAGATACTGGTGACCAGCGACACCCCCCCATGGTACAACCGGCTGGTCTACCGGCGTGCGGGGCTCAGGGCGCTGCGCGTGAATGTGCTGGAGTTTTGCGGCATACGGGTAAGGGATGAACTTGAAATCGGGCCGATACGTGGCAGTGCCGAACAGCACCGGGTGCGATGGCTGGACAAGGCTGCGCAACTGGCCATGCGCTAAGCGCCGCCAAGAACCCGGGATGAAAGTCCGTCACTACCAAGCCATAAACTGAGCACATAACAAGCCCCCAGGAATCGCCATGCGCAGCAATCCTCACACCGCAGCAAGCAGTTGCAACAGCCTGGAGGCCGGCCTCAGCTGGCACCCGCTGGAGCTGATCCCCTACTTCAAGCGCTGGCCGCATAGCACAGCCCGAGATCTGCTCTACACCTTTATCTGGAACAGCCTGATCGGCTGCACCTTGATGAGCGTGGGGCTGATGTTCTCTCTGCCCAGCAATCCGTGGCGCTATTTTTACGTCAATTTTGTGCTGACCCAGACCATAGGCTTCACTATCCATGGCCTGTTCGATCTGTCTGGCATGCTGCTGGGCAGCATGCTGCACAAGCTACCCACCTGGCTGCGCTACCTCTACTTCATGCTGGTCCCGGTACTGGGCGTATTCCTGGGCTATGCCGTCGGCCTGGCCGTGCTCGATATGGATGCGGCCCGGCGCTATATCTTCAGCGCCCAGGGCGTCAGGACCATACTGGTTTTCTCGCTGGGCATGTCAGCCATCTTGTGTGCCTTGTTTGTGGCACGTGACCGGCAGGTCAAGGCCGAAATGGCACTCGCCGAACAGACACAGAAGGCCCTGGACGCAGAACGCAGGGCACTGGAAGCGCAACTCCGCATGTTGCAGGCCCAAATCGAGCCGCATTTCCTCTATAACACCCTGGCCAATGCAGTAGGCCTGATTGCGCCCGCACCCGACAAAGCCCGCCTGCTGCTGGAACGCCTGATCGATTACCTGCGGACCAGCCTGTCGGCCAGCCGCGAGGCCGAGACCCGGCTGGATCATGAACTGGAGACCGTGCGCGCCTACCTGGATTTGATGCAGGTACGCATGGGCCAGCGCCTGAGCTATCAGCTACAGTGCCCACCCGAGCTGGGCGCCATCGCCATCCCGCCCATGCTGCTGCAGCCCCTGGTGGAGAACGCCATACAGCACGGCCTGGAGCCGCGCATCGCGGGCGGCACCATCACACTCACCGTCGCTCAACAAGGCGATACCCTGCTGATCGAGGTCGCCGATGATGGCGAGGGCTTTAACCCCGCTGCCAAGCCACGCCCTGGCGGCGGCGTAGGCCTGGCCAATCTGCGCGAGCGACTGGCGACACTGTATGGCACGGCTGGCGGCATTACCCTGGCCGACCAGCAACCCAGCGGCGTCCGCGCCACACTGCGCCTGCCATTGGACGGCAGCGCGGGCAAGCGCGGGCCGCAGCCATAGTAAGATAGAGAACAGCCCACACCGCGCGCCACACCATGCCCACCGCCCTGATTGCCGACGACGAAATTGCCCTGGCCGAATTCCTCAAGACCGAGCTGGCCGAGCTGTGGCCTGAGCTCAAGATCGTGGCCTTGGCGTACAACGGTGTGGACGCGCTGAGGCTGATAGATGAGACGGCACCGGATATTGCCTTCCTGGATATCCGCATGCCCGGCCTGAACGGCCTGGAGGTGGCGAGCCGGCTGGTGGACGCCGACGCAGCCCCGCATATGGTGTTTGTCACAGCCTACGACCAGTACGCGGTTGATGCCTTTGAGCGTGAGGCAGTGGACTACCTGCTCAAGCCCCCCAGCCGGGAGCGCCTGGGCAAGACGCTGGACAAACTGAAACGCCAGTTGGGCGACGAACGACATACCGGCAGCCCCATGGCCGGTTCCGGTTCCGGTCTCGGTCCCGGCGCCGGCCCCGATCCCGAACTGCTGGCCAAGCTGGCTGGCCTGCTAGGCCAACCCGCCCCTGGCAGCCCGCGGCTGGAATGGATACGGGCAGCCCACGGCAACGAGACACGCCTGATCGCGGTGGATGAGGTGGTGTATTTCGAAGCGCGCGACAAATACGTCAGCGTCTTTACCGCCGACGGCGAGTCACTGATACGCACCCCGCTGCGTGAACTGCTAGACGGACTGGACCCCGCCCGCTTCTGGCAGGTACACCGTGGCACCATCGTCGCAGTCAGGCATATTGCGGGGACAGTGCGTGATTTTCGCGGCCGTACCCTGGTCAAGCTCAAGACCCGCCCCGACCAACTGGTGGTCAGCCGCGCCTACCTGCATCTGTTCAAGCAGATGTAAGCGCCCCTAAACAAGCAGTGCGGCCTGTTCACTTCCGTGATCAGGCCGCACTGTTGATGGCTGTAGCTCAAACACACCGCTGCCACGGCAGCGGCAGTCACCTTACTTCATCAAGGTCCAGGCATCCTGCCAATGCGACCCTGCAGGCGGGCCGTAATGGGGCGGCGACTGGGTGCACCAACCCGAATAGGGGAAAGGCTTGCACTGGTAACGCTTGCCGTCGCTGCCTTGCACCACGGTGCCGGCCTTGTAGTTGGCAATGCCCGCCGGATAGACGTAATCCACCGGCCCGGTACCACCACCATCGCCACCGGTACTGATGTCGATCTCGAAGCTGTAGTCCTGGGTAACGGTACTGCGCTCGTAGACACGGTTTTCCATGCTGCTTTGCACCGGCGTGATATTGCCACCGTTACCCAGCACACCCACCTTCACGTACTGCGATGCGGCGTTGACCTTCTGGGCCAAGTGATAAGGCCACTGGCTGGCTCCTGTCATGCCACTGGCCAGGGTGATGCTGTGGCTTTCCAGATCCTTGAACGCGGGATCGAACAGACGGAAGGTGACCTTGGTGTTCACTGCCAGATCCTGCTGTGCCCGCACCTGGCCGATTTCCTTCCAGGTGGACGGCGTGGTGGCGCCGCCAAAGTTCACGTCCATGCAGGAGTAGAAAGCCTCTGTACTGTCGGCGCGTTGCCAGATGCTGTAGATCACGTGGCGGCCCGACTTGCCCTGGGGCAAGGTACAGCTCATCTTGTAATGACCATTTACCAGGGTGGTATTGGTAATGTTACAAAATGGCTGGCTCTCCAGATCAGACCACTTCAGCGCCATGCCGGGGTTGTAGCCCGATTTGGTGACAAAGAACTTGAACGACTTGGTGGCGTGCGGTGCCGTAGCCTTGTAGAGGAAGTCGAACTGGCCGTTGGCATTGGGGGCGATATTGGTAGCGGGCCAGTCATCACGCGCCAGATTGAAGCCCTTGTAGACATCCTTGCCCGCACCACACAGCTTGCCATCGGGGATCAAGGCCTGGTGCTGGTCGTTGGCATTGGCCTGGTTCACACCGTTCCAGTCATAGAAAGCCTGGGTGCCGCCAACTGACTTGGCAGCCTTGCAGGCTGCTGACCTGGGGTTCTCCGGCCCTTCCTGAAAACAGTTGTAGACCCGGTCCACCGGCACCGCCATGGCGCCGTGCGCCAAGGCTGCCTGGCTGACCAAGCTGGCGCAGAGTGGTGCGGCCATTGCCGCCAGGGCAGAGCCCAGTCCGGCACGGCTGAGTAAGGGAGTTGCCTGCATGATGCCTCCTGATTGGTTTTTCATTGGTATCTCAAATGGACAAAAAAATGCGGCAAACGAGACACCAGCCTCAAACTGGTGTTATTTGCCAATACCACAATAGAACCAGATAATGTGCGCATTCAAAGCCTGCCGATAACCGGCATCAACCCCACGCGCATTTTGCTTACCCAGTTACCTGTTCAAAGTGGTCTCGCTGACCATAATATGACATAAGCATAAATACTGTTCAAGCATGGCGCGCAAAGCGCACGCCACTTCGCTGCTATTCATGGGCAGCCGCTGGCCCGGAACAGACATGGCATTTCCCCTCCCGCGCCGAAGCAGGCATCATCCTGCTGGCCATGCCATCTACATAAACCCATGCTTGCTCGCCTACGCCCCTCTTTTCGCCAACTGCTGCTGCTGGCCTTCCTGCTCCTGGCCGGCTTGCTGGGCGCCGCCTCCCTGAGCGCGCTGCTCACGCTGGAATCCCTGGTCAAGCAGAGCCGGGGCGGCGCCGCACACGCCGTGCAGCTGAGTGCCGACGCGCAGTTGTTGGCCGAACGCAGCGTCACCATGGAGCGGGCAGCACGGCAATTCCTGGTCCTGGACGACCCCAATATCCGCCTGCGTTATGACGAAGCCCTGCGCGACAGCCTGGCCGCGCTGCAACGGCTGGAAGCCGGGCTGGCTGACCAGGAGGTGGCAAACCGCTGGCGCCAGCAGCAGGCACGCATTGACGACTATCTGGCCAAGCCGACCAAGCCTACCCGCCGGCATGAGGCCCTGCTTTCCACCGAATTCAAGGCACTGGCCCAACTCAACAGCCAGTTGGCAGGTGCCGTGCGCAATGACCTCGAACACCGCAATGCCGACCTGCTCAGCGGCTTGGAAGAGGGCCGGCTGCGGCTCAGCGGGCAACTGCTGGCCGCCCTGCTGCTGGCCATCCTGCTGGCCCTGATCTTCGGCCTGTGGCTGGCGCGGCCCCTGCGCCAGCTGGAAGGCGCCATACTGAGCCTGGGTGAGAACCAGCTGGACCGCGCCATCGATATCCGTGGCCCCGCCGACCTGCGCCGACTGGGCCAGAGGCTGGACTGGCTGCGCTTGCGCCTGGCAGAGCTGGATGCTGACAAAACGCGCTTCCTGCGCCATATCTCACACGAGCTGAAGACCCCCCTGGCGGCCTTGCGTGAGGGCGTAGCGCTGCTGGAGGACGAAATCGCCGGGCCCCTGACCGAGCAGCAGCGCGAGGTAGCCGGCATCCTGGCGCAGAATGTGGTGGCCCTGCAGCAGCAGATAGAAGATCTGCTGCGTTTTCATGCCGCCGCCTTCGAGGCCCGCCAACTCAACCTAGCCCCTTGCGATCTGCGGGCCTTGCTGGAGAAGGTGGTGGATACCCAGCGCCTGCAATGGCAGGCCCGCCAGCTCAAGCCCGAGATAGACGGCCCCACGCTGAACGCACGGGTAGACGCTGACAAGCTGGCCATCGCCCTCGGCAATCTGCTCTCCAACGCCATACGCTTCAGCCCCCAGGGCGGCAGTATCGGGCTTTCGCTCCGGCGCAGCGGCAAGCACATACAGATCGATATCAGCGACCAAGGCCCCGGCATTGCCGAACAGGATCGCCCCCGCATCTTCGAGCCCTTCTACCAGGGCCAGCACCAGCCGCCGGCTGCACGTCACGGCAGCGGCATAGGCCTTTCTATCGTCCAGGAATACCTGCAGGCCCACGGCGGTCAGGTATTGCTGCTGCCGCATGAACCCGGCACCTGTTTCAGAATCGAACTACCCGATGAAAACTAAACCTATTTGCTCAATCCTGAGTTGCCTTGTCCTGGCGGCCTGTGCCCTGCCGGTCAAGGAAGTACGCATACCCGTGCGCGAGCTCGACCCCGCCAGCCAGGCCGTACGCCTGGCAGTGGGTTATCACGACAACCTGCGGCAGTACAACGCCGCCGAACTGGCCAAGGAAGCAGCCCGCCTGGGCGTGGCGCCCGCCAGCCCGGCCACCAGCATGGAGCTGGCACTGCTGCTGCTGCACAACCGCAACGGCAACGATGCCGCCCGTGCCACCACGCTGCTGGAGGCGCTGCTACGCGACAGCCGCGCCGAAGCGCAGGCACTGCAGCCCCTGGCCAGATTGTTGCTAAGCCAGTTGAGCGAACAGCGCAAGCAGGAGGAACAATTGGACAAACAACTGCAATTGCAGCGCGAGCAACAGAAGAAACTCGATCAGCTGAACGAGAAACTGGAAGCCCTCAAGGCCATAGAGCGCAGCCTGACGCCCGCACCACGCCAAGGAGCCCGGCCATGAACGCCCATATCCTGCTGGTGGATGACGACACCGACCTGCTCAAGCTGCTGTCGATGCGCCTGACGGCTGCAGGCTACCGCGTGACCACGGCGACCACCGCCGAAGGCGCACTGACCCGCCTGGCGGTGGAACTGCCACAACTGGTGCTGAGCGACGTACGCCTGCCAGACCGGGACGGCTTGAGCCTGTTTGGCGATATCCATGCCCGCCACCCTACCCTGCCGGTGATCCTGTTGACCGCCCATGGCACCATCCCGGATGCGGTGGCCGCCACCGAGCGTGGCGTGTTCGGCTATCTGACCAAGCCGTTCGACGGCAAGCTCTTGCTGGCCAAGATCGCCCAGGCACTGAGCATCGCCACACCTGGCGGCCAGGCGGGCAAGAACGACGACGAGTGGCGCGCCCCCATCGTCAGCCGCTCCAGCCTGATGGCCGAGCTGCTGGCCGAGGCCAGGCTGGTGGCCGGCACCGATGCCAGCGTATTGATACGGGGTGACAGCGGTAGCGGCAAGGAGCTGCTGGCCCAGGCCATACACCGCGCCAGCCACCGCGCCCAAAAACCCTTTGTGGCGGTGAATTGTGGCGCCATACCCGAGCAGTTGCTGGAATCCGAATTGTTCGGCCATATCAAGGGGGCCTTTACCGGGGCAGTAAGCAACCATCGCGGCCTGTTCCAGGCGGCCGATGGTGGCACCTTGTTCCTGGACGAAATCGGCGACATGCCGCTGCCCCTGCAGGTCAAGCTGTTGCGGGTGCTGCAAGAGCGCTCGGTGCGGCCTGTCGGCGCCAGCCAACCGGTGCCCATAGACGTGCGCGTACTGTCCGCCACCCATCGTGATCTGGAAGCCGCCATGGCGGCCGGACAGTTCCGCGAGGATCTCTACTACCGGCTCAACGTTGTCAGCCTGCAGCTACCCAATCTGGCAGAACGGCGCGAGGACATACCGCTGCTGGCCAACTACTTCCTGACCCGCCTGGCCGACAAGTACCAGAAGCAGCTCAACAGCTTCGCCCCAGAAGCCCTGGAAGCCCTGGCCACCGCCCCCTGGCCAGGCAATGTGCGGCAGCTCTACAACGTAGTGGAACAGGTCTGCGCCCTGGCCACCGCACCGCTGATACCCCTCTCCTTGGTACAGCGTGCCTTGCGCGCCGCCGCAGTAGAAGTCCTGAGCTATGCCGAGGCCCGTCAGCGATTCGAGTTGGATTACCTGGTCAAGCTACTCAAGCTCACCGACGGCAACGTGGCCGATGCGGCGCGCCTGGCCGATCGCAACCGGACGGAGTTCTATCGCCTGCTGCAGAAGCATGATCTGAGCCCCGGCATGTTCCGCAGCACACCCGGCGTCGCCGATTAGCGACAGGCCAGGTGCTCGTGTTTTCAGGCACTTGGATCACCGCAGCCAAGAGGCGTCGCCTATCAGCGACAGAAAAGGGGAGCCAAGCCGGCCTGGCCATCCCCGAACCAGCCAGCCCTAGCAATGAAACAACGCAAGCCATTGAAATACAAGGAGTAATAAAACCTGGCACGGGCATTGCAATAGTGGACAACGTAACGCCAAGTTAGCGTTGCCTTTCCCAACACCTCGAAAGGATTCCACCATGCAAAACCGTCATCTGCTGCCAGGCCTGCTTGCCGCCATGCTGATCGCTGGCCCCGCTATCGCTGCCGATGTAGCCGCAGCACCAGCCCCCCAAGGTGGCCCCGCCGCTGAAGCCGGTCAATATGTGGACGATGCCACCATCACCACCAAGGTGAAGGCCGCCATCATGGGCGAAAAGAGCCTGTCGGCCCTGGACGTCAAGGTCACCACCGTACAGGGCGTTGTTACCCTGACCGGCACTGTCGACAAGGTTGAAGCTGCTGACAAGGCCATGCAGGTCGCCTCGGCCATCGCCGGCGTGAAGCGCGTCGACAGCAAGCTGCAACTGAAGTCGGCCACCAACTGATTGATGTAGTACCTGGCGCAAGCCATGGGTAGTAACGAGTTCAACTGAACTCCTTTGCGCGCAGTACGCCGGGTCTGGGGCGACCCAGCCCGGCACCTCTCCCTGGAGATCGTGAGCGCCCGTCTCTCGGTCTGCATTCCGGGCCGGCCTGACCGCCGGCCCATTTTTTTCTCAGGCCTTTTCCATCTCCGGTCGCGGCAGCCGCAGCGTAAACACGGTGCCGTTCTCCGTATCGCTGGTGCAGGCAATCTCTCCTTGCATCGCATGCGCCATCGCCTGGCTGATGGATAAACCCAGGCCCGTACCATAATGCTGGCGGCCATCGCGGCGATCACCCTGGTTAAAGGGTTGGAACAGGCGCTGTTGCATCTCCGCCGAGATGGGCTCGCCACCATTGCCTACCCGCCAGTACACATCGCTCGCGTCTTCGTGCAGTGCAATGCTGACCACCCCGTGCTGCAGCGAGAACTTGGCTGCATTGGAGAGCAGATTGGTCATGATCTGCATCACTCGGCCGGCATCCGCCCGTACAAACACAGGGGCATCGCCCCCCTCCACCTCGAAACGGACTTCGAAGCCGGCTGCATAGGGCTTCAACTCGTGTACCACCGCCAAAGTCAGCGCGCGCATATCCACACTGGTCAGTTGCACCTCCAGCTTGCCCAGCCTGATCTTCTCGAAATCCAGTATGGTCTGAATCAGCTGCGTCAATCGCCTGCTGTTTAGCCGGGCAATTTCCAGCAGGTCTGCCGCCTGCGCCGGCAAAGCATTCGCCTGCGTATAGGCCAGCATCTCAAGCGCACCATGCAGGGCAGTCAGGGGCGTACGCAACTCATGGCTGGTGGCAGAAACAAAGTGGTTCTTGAGCTCATCCAGCTCTCGCTGCGCCGTAATATCCTGCACCACGCCCCACAAGCGATATACGCCATCCGTGCCCTTACGCCCTTGGCCTATATGCCGCAGTTGCACTCTGCGCCCGCCCTGCCCCAGGTAGGTCAGTTCGATATCCCACGGCCGCTGCTGGGTACGTGCCTCCAGCAGCGCCTGCTGCAATAGCGCCGCGCTCTCAGGTTCAAACCGCGGTAGCAGTTGCTCCCAGCCTGGTGGGGTTTTATCCGTCTGATCCAGCAAGGTAAACAGCGCCCTGGACCAGTGGTACTGTCCATCGACGCTTTCCTCCCAAGCACCCAGCAATGCCAACCGACTTGCTTCATCGAGCAGTTGCTGGTGCTGTTCAAGCAGCAGGTTCGACGCGTGCGCCGCAGCCTCTGCCCTGACCAGTGCCATTTGCCGAAGGCTGTTCTGGCGGGTCGCCGATGCCAGTATCAAGGGCACAATAAACGTGAGTGCCAAGGTGGCGTAGACCAGCAGCAGCTGCCACTCGGCGGTCAGAGGTGGCAAGGGCATGGCGCCCAGCCCCATCAACAGCGACTGGGTGATCGCGCAGATCGCCACCACAAACGCCATGCTGCCAAATGGTAGATAGGCCGCAGCAATGACCAGGGGAGCCAACAAGGCCACCAAGGGGTAAGGCATCTTGAGCTGCACCAGCACCTGAAAACTCAGGCAGGCAAACAGCCAGGCCAGGGTGGGTCTGGATACCACCTCGGCCAGTATGAAAGGCGCCCCGGCAAACCGCAGTTGCAGACAAAGGGGCAGCACGGTCATCGCCCCCACCAGCGAGCTGACATACCAGGTCGACCACACTTTCGCCAACGGTCCGATATCATTAGCCAGCAGCACCAGTGCCCCCGCGCTGGCGCCGAACAGGCCGGGTACCACACCGCATGCCAGGAAGCAGCGTAGCAGGCTACTAGGGCTATCCGACCAACTCCCGGCCTGCACATGGCGCTGAAACAGGTAGACCGCCACGCCGATCTCCAGCAGGTTGGGTGGGGCAAAACAGAGTGCCTGCAACCAGCTGCTGCCCATCAGCAAATTGGCCAGGGTGATGACCAGGCCAAGCGCCAGCAGACGCACTGGCCACTCAGCCAAGGGCCGCTGCAACAGGCTGGCGATGGCAACGGCGTTGGCAAACCAAAGGCTAGCCACCCCACCACCATGCCTTGATAGATAGAGCGACAGCCAGGCCAGCACTCCACACGCCAGGCTCCAGAGCAGGATGCTGCAAGCAAGGCGCGATCTGTGCGTCAAGCTAGCCACCCGATGACTTTCGCACTGCAATGGCATGCCATCCGCCCAGAATTACCGCCAGCAGAAAGAACACCCCGCCAGCGTAGTAGAGCATCGGGTTCAGATCGACTTGGTCGGGCGTCGGCGCTTCGCCTATCCAGCGCCGGTATATCTGTTCTCGCTCGCTGGGCGTAATCTGCACTAGGCCCCGCTCCAATAGCCGGCCCAGTTCCGGCATATCCTTGCGATAGGCCATGCTCAAGGGGTAATCGAACCCCACAGATGGCCCCACCACCAGTTCAGCGAATCCGTGCCGCGCCTGCAGGTGCCGGATACTGGCAATGTCCGCCACCACGCCACTCACCTCCCCACGCTGCATGGCCCGCAGGGCTTGGTGATCGTCCGGCATCCCCAACCACTGCACGGCAGGAAACTGCCGCCGCACATAGGCCTCCACTGCATAGCCCGTACCCACCGCCACCTTTTGTCCCACCATCTGCGCAAGGCCGACAGGCAGGCTGCGGTTTGCCGGCACCACCAAGACGGCAGGCACCGACACATAGGGCGGGGTGAACAGCAGGAATTCACCCCGCTCAGGGGTGGGCCGCAAGGAAGAGAGAATATCCGCCTGCCCTTGCCTGGCCAGTGCCAGGTTGGCACTCAGCGGTGCAGCCGCCAGGGTTTCGATACGCAAGCCGCCACGTTCGGCGATCAGGTTCAGGTAATCGACCGACAAGCCCTTGACGACGCCGTCCCTATCCTGGAACACAAAGGGGCCATAGTCTGATTCGGGCGCAAACCGATAGGTACTGGCTGCAGTGGTATCCGCCATACCTGGCAGTACCAGCCCCAACAGACAGACAAACAGGATATGTCGCAACATACCGCCCACTCCGTTCGTGATAGCCGCTATAGAGCCTGCGGCAAAGGTACTGGCGCCTTACCTGGGTGCCACCCGCTAAGCACCTGACCTAGCAAGCTATGCCACCTTGTTGCGCGATATTGATCACGCCCGCTTGTACGCGACAATGGCCGACAAACCCAAGGCCTGCCAGTAGCAAGCGCCCGCTGTCAGCCCAGCTTGTGCCAGCAGCGCCGCGCGACGCTGGGCCGATACCGGGTAGACATGCTGTTCCAGGTGCGAGAAATCCAGTGCAACCTGATCTGGCCTGTCACGCGTGGCGTCCTGCTGCCTGCGCCATACCCTGAACATCGCCTCACATTCGGCCTCGCCGCGCTGCCCTACCCAATCCGCCAACAACAGCACACCGCCTGGCCGCAAGGCCGTGGCCAGTGCGTTCAGATAGCGCTCTTTGCTGCCATCATCGGGCAGGAAGTGCATCACCAGCAAAGACGTGACCGCATCGTAGCCGTCGGCCAAGGCCAGGCTATCGGGGCGCCCCTGCAGCAGCTTGATGCGATGGCCTATGCCTGCCTCACGGCATTTGCCCAGCGCCACGGCATGCATCTCTGAACTCGGGTCCAGCCCATCGACCAGCCAATCCGCCCTCATCTGGGCATACCGCAGGATTTCCTCACCGCTGCCGCTACCTGAAACCAGAATACGCGCCTGCGTAGGCAATTGCTCGGCCAACACATGGGCCGACAGCATATGTAAGGTCTCGTAGCCAGGAATCAGCTGTCGTATCTTGCGGTCGTAAGCGGCAGCATGGCGGGCGTCGTAACGCACGCCTTGTTCAATCGGGGTGTTCATACGTACAGCTCATCAGGGACGGGACACTCACAGTGTGCCAGATAGACCGAGCGCTGCAGCCCCCAAGCGGCGCAGGCATGGTTATTCGGTCGCCGCCCGGCCCAGTTTCAACAGGGCCAGCCTGGCGGCCGGCAATTGCAGGCGCCAGTCATCGGGCAGATGACACAGGAGTTGCTCCAGCGCCCTTGCCGCCACCGTCACATCATGCCGGCCGAACAAGCTACCCGACCCCGCCAAGCCGTGGGCCAGCGCAATCGCCGCCCCCAGCGCCGCTTCATCGCCGGCCTGCCAGCGCAGCAGGTGGGCATCCACCTTGGCCACCTCGGCAGCCAGGTTCTGTGCAAACTGCAGGCGCAGCGTGTGCAGCGCCGCTTCCAGCCTCTGCCTTTCAGGTGTCATGCTCATCACGGTTGCCCCGACCAGAGCCGCTCCAGCTCGCCGCCCAGCGTCATGGGGTCGAACGGTTTGGCTATCACGCCCAAGGCGCCCTGAGACTTGAGCACCGCCACCTCGGCAGGCTGCACCTTGGCGGTCATGAAAATCGCCGGCAGCCGTTCAAATCCGAATTGTTCGCGCAAGTGCTGCAAGGTGGTTGGGCCATCCATGCCGGGCATCATGACATCCAGCAGCGCCAGTTGCGGACGAAAGCGCTGCAGCGCCGCCATGGCCGCCCTACCCGAGTCACAGACTTCCACCTGATAGCCCCCCACCAGTTCCAGCGCCAGCTTGACGACGGTCTGGATGGAAGGGTCATCCTCCACATACAGGATGCGCTGCAAGGGCATGCTCATTGTGTGCCTTCCTGCCCACGGCGCTGCCGTAGTTTCTGATTGATCAAGTCGGCTACAGCCTCCACGCTGCCATCCTTGGGTACGCGGTGCAGCGCCCCCGTCAGGCCGGTATCCAGCGCCGCCTCTGAAGTGTGCAAGATAATTTCGGGGCGCAGTGGCAAGCCATACAACAGCGGCAGCAATGCCAGCCCATCACCATCTGGCAATGCCGGATCCAGTAGCACCAAGTCATAATCACGGCAGCACAGCATATGGCGTGCAGCAGACAAGGTATCGGCACCATCCAAAGCCACACCCTGTGGCAAGAGGGCCCCCAACTGGGTTTGCAGTGCCCTATCATGGTCAATCAGCAATACCTGGGCAGAGCGCAAACCCACCAGTACACGCCGCAGCCCCGCCAGCAACTGCTGGGGTTCCAGGGGCCAGGGCAAGCGGGCGTCCACCGGTATCGCCGTTGGGGTATCGCCAAGCAACAGGATGGCCCTGGCCTGATGGTCTCGGGACATGATCTGCTCCAGCCGCCCCTCGCCACCGCTGACCGCACGCGGCCCCACCAAGGCCACGCCAAAGCGTCCGCTTTCCCAACGCAGCAGTGCCTCATTGGCCTCGTACACCAGTTCCACCGGGAAACCCGCCTCCACCAGCGGTCGCGCCAGTTGCGCGGCGCAGCTTTCATCCTGTTCCAACAGCAGTATCCGGGGGGCCAGCGAAGGCGGCCGCATATCGGCAGGCCCGCTTGGCAGCCCCTGCAAAGGCAGGCTCACCCAGAAACAACAACCCGCCCCTACGCTGCTATCGCAGCCAATTTCTCCGTGCATCTGCGCCATCAGCGATTTGCATATCGCCAACCCTAGTCCCGTACCGTCACGACGGCGGGCGTCGGTGGAGTCCGCCTGACTGAAGCGCTCAAACAGCTTGTCTCGAAACGCTGGCGCAATGCCTGGACCGTGGTCGCAGACTTCGATACGCAAGCGCGTGCCATCACGCATGACGGAGACTTCCACCCCGCCGCCGGAGTGCGAGAACTTGATGGCATTCGATAGCAGATTGGCCATCACCTGGCCAAAGCGATCGACATCCACCTCCACCAGCGCGCCATTGACCTGGCCAAAGCACTGCAGACGTACACCATGGTGGTCGGCGTAGCCCTGATTATCGGCCAGCGCCTGCTCCAGCAGCGGCATGATCTCGGTGCATTGCGCGCGCAGGGTCAACTGGCCGGCGTCGATACGTTCTATGTCCAGGATATCGTTGATCAACCGCACCAGGCGCTCGGCATTCTGCAGGGCTATCCTGACCAGCTCATTGGCCCGCTCGGGTAGCGCACCGCCTATGCCCCCGGCCACCAGGCCCAACGAGCCACGGATGGAGGTGAGCGGCGTACGCAGCTCATGGCTGACGATAGAGACAAACTCACGCTTGAGCTTGTCCACCTTGCGAAATTCCGAGAGATCATGCGCCACACCCAGGTAGCCATCGATCTCCCTCAGCTCATCGCGCAGCGGCGTCACCGACAACAGCACCGGAATGCGCCGGCCATCCTTGCGGATATAGCTCCACTCCCGCTCCTCCACCCCCTCAAGACGGGCCTTGACCACGAATACCTCAAACCCGACCGGGATAGGCTCACCCAACTCAACCGACAGCACCGCCGCCCGGGCCACTACCTCTTGCAGATCATGAAACCGGGCCGGCGTCGCCTTGCCGACCATTTCGGCGGCAGAGAAACCCAGCATCTGCTCCGCCCCCCGGTTGAAACTGCGTATCAAACCACTGCGGTCGGTGGAAATAATGGAATAGGCCGTACCATCCAGCACGGCATTCTGTAAGGACAGCGTCTCGCGCAACAGCTGCTCCCGCTCACGCCGCGCAGTAATGTCCTCTATCGACCCCACAAAACCGCCACGCCCCTCCAATGCCACCGTCAGCTCGGCACGATTGCTGACCCAAAGCAAACGGCCATCAGGGCAAAGATAGCGGTACTCCATAGCAAAAGACTTGCCCCGCTCGACGGCTTGCTGCCAGGCACGACTGACAGCCTCGCAGTCATCGGGGTGCAGCAGCGTGATCCAGGCCTGATTCAACAAACGTAGCGCCGGTACGCCGAGCAATTGGGTATAGGCAGGGTTCACATAGCTGAGCTGGCCTGCGGCGTCGGCCACATAGAGCCCAACGGGCGATGCCAGATCAATCAGCCGAAGACGCTGGGCCGTCCCCGTCAACTCATCCTCGGCCGATCTGCGCCTGGCCTCCTGGGTTGCCAGGCGCAGCATCAGCCAGCCGGTGCCCAGCAAAAGCAGGACGGCCGCACCGATTAACACCGCGGCGTAACGCCGCCAGTCTGCAAACGTCGCCATTTCGGTGCGTGAAGCCGCAATCACAAACGGATACTCACCGACACGCTGGGCAAACAATAGTCGCCGCTGATTGTCCACCGTGCTGTTCAGCACGGTAAAACCCTGCTCATTGTTGCTCAGCAATTGGGTGAAAATCTCATCGTTGCTGTATGAGAGCCCGATTGAATTGGCAACCTGCGGCCAACGCGCCAGCAAGATGCCATCTGCGCGAAACAGGGAGACAGCCGTACCCTCGCCCAGATCGATGGCCCGATAAAACTGCTGCACGACATTGGGATCAATGGCCGCCCCGATAATGCCATCGAACTGCCCGTATTCATCTTCCATACGCAGGGACAGGGCTACCCCCCACTGCCCGTCTATGCGCGACTGCCGGGGCTCGGCCACATGCAGCTTATTCGAATCATTCAGCAAGTGAGCACGGAAACTGGAGGTATCCGATATGGCCAAGCGGGGCGTAGGGGTCAGCGAATGGCCAATGATTTCAGAGCTGGCATTGGCCAGCACCATGGACCGTATCTGTGGCACGCCAGCAATGCGCTGGCGAAAATGTTCATGCAAATAAGCGGGGGTCTGCACTTCACCCGCCTGCTTTGCACGCATCAGCCCGTCCCTGGTATCACGCAATACGATATCGGCACTGCGTATCATGTCGCGTGTCTGCCCTGCCAGCAGATGGCCCAGGTTCGCCAATTCGCGCTCAGACTGCCCCAAGGCCTGTTGCCGCATCAGGTACAGCACCGCGGCGAGACCTGCCAGTACCGTGAAGGCCAGCAAGCAATAAACAAGCAGGAAGCGCCGAGCCACGGGGTGGCGCCACACACTGCCTGGGCCGGCCGACTGCAGCATATTGGGAAGGATGAGTTCGTTCATGTGCATAGGCTGATGCAAACCCAGCAGGATGTCAGCTAGGCAAGCACCTAGTTGCCCACCGGCCTATCCGCTTCCACCCACCAACCCCATCCTGGCGGCATAGCGCGCCAGACCCGGAATATCCTTTATCCCCAGGCGCTCGCTGAGCTTGGCACGGTGAAACTCCACCGTTTTGGGGCTCACCTCCATGGCGCGGGCAATCTGCTTCAGGGTCAAGCCATCGGCCAGTCCCCGCAGCACTTCGATCTGCCTGGCGGTCAGCAAGGGCTCCTCACTGCCCTCCAGCGCCTGATGTATGGCTTCTGGCAAGCCGGGGCTCAGGTAACGCTCGCCCCGCATGACGGTTTGCAAGGCGCCCGCCAGGTCATCCAGCAGAAAATCCTTGAGCAGATAGCCATCGGCACCCGCCAGCAGCGCCTGTACCACCGCATCCTTGTCCGACAGGCCAGAGAGATACAGCAGACGCACACCCGGCAGGCTGCCCGCTACCCGCAGCACCACTTCTATGCCCGATAGGCCGGGCATGGCGATATCGACCAAGGCCAGATCTGGCTCAAGCGCCAGAACAGCAGCCACGGCAGCAATACCCTCATCCGCCTCGGCCACCACCTCATGGCCGAGCTCCTCCACCAAGGCGCGTATGCCTTTGCGTACCAGCAAGTGGTCATCGGCGATTACCACCCTGTATCGCGGTGTTTTGGCTTGCTGCATAGCCACCTGATTGGTTTGTCATAAACCGGCTGCGCGCGCACTAGGCATCGACCTAGTTACCCCATCCTCTGGTGCCGCGCAGAATGCATCGCATGCACACCCACATCAAACCCCGCCGCAAAGCATCGGAGCAATCCATGATCAAGCATGTCCCCAGTCAGGAGCTGAAAGTCGGCATGTATGTCCATGATCTGGGTGTGGATTGGTCTGCGCATCCCTTTATGCGCTCGCAGTTCAGGCTGGAGAGCGAGCACGACATACAGACTATCTTAGCCTGTGGAATCCGTACTGTTGCCGTAGATACCGAACTGGGGCTGGACGCCCCCCATGCCCAGACCGATGAAGAGCTACAGCAGCAGCTAGACAAGGAGCTGCTGGCCGTGGCGCAGGCCAAGCCGGTCATCGTGCAGCAGGTATCTCTGCAAGAAGAAGCAGGCCGCGCCCGCAACCTGCGCGGCCAGGCCACCAAGCTGGTCAAGAATGTGATGCGTGACGCCCGACTGGGCCACGCCATACGGCTGGAAGAAGTCGAGCCCATGGTGACCGCACTGACGGAATCCATGCTGCGTAACCCCGGCGCCCTGATTGGGCTCTCGCATATCAAGAACAAGGACGAATACACCTTCCTGCATTCGGTTAGCGTAGGCACGCTGATGATCGCCTTTACGCTGTCGGCGGGTTTTGACCTCCAGACCGTGCACCAGGCTGGCCTAGGTGGGCTGCTGCACGATACCGGCAAGGCTCTGGTGCCGGACGAGATACTGAACAAGCCTGGCCGCCTCACCGACGAAGAGTTCACCACCATCAAGCGCCACCCCATGGATGGCTTTGAACTGCTGAGGCAAAGCGAAGGGATAGATGAAATCCCGCTGGATATTACCCTGCACCACCACGAGCGCATTGATGGATCGGGCTACCCCCACAGGCTGACTGCCAACAACATCAGCACCCTGGCGCGCATGGCCGCCATCGTCGATGTCTACGACGCTATCACCGCAGACCGTTGCTACCACAAGGGCATGCCCCCCACCGAGGCGCTGCGCAAGATATTCGAGTGGAGTAAGACCCACCTCGACCCCGATCTGGTCAAGGCCTTTACCCGCTGCATCGGCATCTATCCCGTCGGCACCCTGGTGCTGCTGGAAAGCGGCCGGCTGGGCATCGTGGTGGAACACCATCCCGACAGCCTGCTGCAGCCCAAGCTCAAGGTGTTCTACGACACCCAGAAACGGCACTACCTCACCCCGCAGATCGTCGACCTGTCGCGCCCCATGGGCCGCGGTGGCGCCGATGCCATTACCGGACACGAAAAAGCAGAGAAGTGGGGCATCGACCTCGCCAAGTTCAATTGACATGTCTCCCCAGAGGCAACAAGGAAGCCATCATGTTCTCCACCCTGCTACGCCCTGCAATCAAACTATCGCGAGCGCTAAGTTACCGGCGCAAGTTCCTGCTGATTTTTCTGGTTTCGGTACTGCCTGGCCTGATACTCCTAACGAATGCTGCAATGGGCAGTTACGCCGATATCCAACGCGACCAAACTGAGTTGGCGGGCGCCGAATACATCAAGGCACTCACCCCCTTCGCTAACGCCGTGGCCAGCCATCGTGGAGCAACCACAACCCAGCTGAATGGCGATAACTCGCTCGAGAGCGTGGTGCGTGAATCTGTAGTAGAGGCGGACAGCGCACTGGACAAATTGGCAGCGCAGGAAAAACTTTTGCACGCTGACCAATGGAAGGACAAGGTCAACGCCATCACCAGCAACTGGCAGCAACTCAAATCGGATTGGCGCAGCAAGAGTGCCGCAGATAATTTTGAAGCCCATACCCGCCTAATTACCCTGATCAATGAATACCGCCACCATGTGGCGGGCGACACCGGGCTGTTGCTGGACCCGCAAGCCGATGCCTATTACCTGATCGTGACCATGGTGGACCAGCTACCTCGCCTCAGAGAACGGATCGCGCAAACCCGGGGTTTGCTTGCCGCCATGGCTGCCAAGGGGGTGGACGAACGCACCCTGGGCAGGCTGGATGCCTTGTTGAACCGGGAAGTCGCCTCAAACCTCGATCGCATCAACAACGATATCGAGCTGATTGATGATTTTCATCCTGAGCTGAGTACCAAGCTCAACGCAGAATGGAAGCCAGTCATGCAAGCACTAACCGAGTTGCAGCAAGATTTGAACAAACAGGTAATAGAGCCCGGCACATTGGGCAAGGATGCATCGGCATACTTTAAGCAGGTCAGCACCACACTAGCCAACCAGGATCGTTTCAATGACTTTTTGCAAGAACGCGTCGTCAAACACACTTTGACAGATCGAGTCAGGCAGGGAAAAACCATGCTTGCCATTGAGGCTTCGGCTGCCTTGACTGTGCTGCTCGTGGTTGGTTGGCTGATCGCCGGCTTCGCCCGCGACCTAACCCTGCGAGCCGAGGCGCTTGAGGCTGACATGGCGCGCCTGTCCGATGGCGACTTCACCGCCCCACCGGCAGTCAAGGGCAATGACGAAATGAGCCATATCGCCCACAGTGCCCGTCAGCTCGCAGAGAAGCTGGGCAATACCATGCGCGATATTCAGGGTAGTGCCCGTGAACTGATGTCAGCGGCCAGCAATGTGGCCAGTATCAGCACCCAGGTAGCCAGTTCCACCTGTGAGCAAAGTAATGCTGCGGCGGCCATGGCCGCGGCAGTAGAGGAGCTCACGGTCAGCATCAGCCATATGTCGGACAATGCGAACGATGCCCACCGGCTCTCCACCGATTCGGGCAAGGCCTCCAGCGAAGGTGGGGCTGTGATCAATGAAACAGTGGAGAGCATGGAGCAGATTGCGCAAGCCGTACGCAGCGCCTCCAGCAATGTCAGCGCCCTGGGCAAGGATGCCGAGGCCATCAGTGGCATCGTGGGCGTCATAAAGGAAATCGCTGACCAGACCAATCTACTGGCGCTGAACGCTGCCATCGAGGCGGCACGGGCGGGCGAAACCGGCCGTGGCTTCGCCGTGGTAGCCGACGAGGTGCGCAAACTGGCTGAACGCACCACCGCTTCCACCAAGCAGATAGGCGAGATGGTGGCACGCATCCAGCAAGGCACCCAAGGCGTGGTGGATGGCATGGGCGAGGGTGTCGAACAGGTGGAAAGCGGTGTAGATCTGGCCAGTCAGGCGGGTTCGGCCATTGCCCAGATACGTGAGGGCTCGGCCCGCGTGGTGGAGGTAGTCAGCGAGATTACTGCCTTGCTGAAAGAGCAATCTTCGGTAGCGCATGAAGTAGCCGGCAAGGTCGAGACCATTGCCCAGATGTCCGAACAGAATACCCAGGCCGCTGAATCATCTGCAGCAACGGCCGAGCAGTTGCGTGGCCTGGCCATGGGCCTGGAACAAAAAGTCTCGACCTTCCGTTTCAATGAGGCCTGATCATGCGCCACGAACACTATGCAGATGCTGCGGCAGCCGATGCTGCGGCGGTCGACACCGCGGCAGTCGATACTGCGGCGGTCGACACCGCGCCAGCCATGACAGCACCAGAAGCCTCCATCACGCCAGAGGCGGCCATACCCAAGCTCAATATCCTGGTCTGTGAGCTGGCCGAAATGAACAAGCAATTGTCTATCGACTTGCTGATGCTAAGGCGCGAGGCCGATGCCGACCTCGCCATCATCAGCGCCCTGATACTGACGCACCCTGACGCCGAGAGCCTGACTCGCGCCTGGGAGCAGTTCACCTCGGTCACCCGCGCCGAGAGCCTGATCTTCTCGGCACGGCACTCGCGCGGGGCCCATGAGTATGTGCAACTGGCCGGTAAGACCTTTGAGGGCCGTATCCGCTACTGGCGCTGCGTGCTGGATGCCCGCACCGGGCTGGATCAAGACGCCTGACCTACCTATGAGTGCAGGTATCAGCCCAGCTCGAACAAGGCGTGGCTATCACTGCTCAACCTTGCCGGTACCGCATCCAGCTGCCGGTGTACCAGCTCCCCCAGCCGCCTGAGCCTGGCCTCCACCTGGTCCGACCACGGCTCGCCCGCGCACAGGCGCAGGTAGTTGCGGTAGGCATGACGGGCCGAGAACAAGGGGCCGGGAGCAAAACTGATCCCTTCCTCCGCCGACTGCCTGAGCAACGCCGTGCTGTCTGCCCCCTGGGGTAGCTCCACCCAGCACAGATAGCCGCCCTTGGGCTGGGTCCAGCGGGTGCCGGCCGGGAAATACCGGTCCAGACCGTCATTCAGCCTGGCCAGCTGGTTGTTGCACAGCTTGCGCAAGCGCCGCATATGGTGATCGTAGCCACCACTTTCCAGAAAACGCGCCAGCGTTGCCTGAGTAATGGCAGGGGTAGAGAAGGTATTGATGTATTTCAGTATCTCCACCCTTGAGCGATAGCGGCCAGGGGCTATCCAGCCCACCCGCATGCCGGGCGCCACCAGCTTGGTATAGCTGGCCACGTACAGCACATTGCCGGTTTCATCAAAGGCCTTGGCTGGCCTCGGTCGCTCGCGGCCCTGGTAGAACTCGCCATAGATATCGTCCTCAATCAGCGGCACCTGCCGCTCGGCCAGCAAGCGCACCAACTGCTGCTTGGCCGTATCGCTCATCAGGCTGCCGGTGGGGTTGCTGAAGTTGGGCATCAGCACGCAGGCCGCCACACCGCCATCACGAGTCGCCAGCTCCAGCGCCGGCAGGGAGATGCCATGCTCGGGATCGGTGGGTATCTCCAGCGCCTTGAGCCCCATGGACTCGAACAACTGCAGTAAGCCAAAATAGGTGGGTGACTCCACCGCCACCACATCACCCGGCTGGGTGGTGGCTCGCAGCGCCAGATTGAGCGCCTCTATGCCGCCCGCCGTGATCTGCACGTCGTCGGCGCTGAGCCGCCCACCCCACTCCATGGCATGCCTTGCCACCTGGCGCCGTAGCACTTCCAACCCTCGGGTACCACCGTACTCCGACAGCAAGGTGGGTGACTGCCGCAAGGCCTCGTTCATCAGCTTCTGCAACTGGCTGTTGGGAAAGCACTCCGGGGCCATCACCGCATAACAAAAGCCATGCTGCTTGCCGCGCGTCAGTTGCAGGTAGTCCCACAAGCGCCGGTTGACCGTCACGGCGGCAGGTTCGGTAGAGGGGCGCGAGGTGGGTGGTGGCTCGACCAGCTTGTGCCGCACAAAAAAGCCGGACTGTGGCCTTGCTTCGATCAGCCCCCGGTCTTCCAGCAGGCGAAAAGCCTCGGTAACGGTGGACAGGCTGACGCCACGCTTGTCGCGCAGTTCCCGCAGGCTGGGGAGCTTGTCACCGGCACGCAGGGTGCCCGTCGCCATCTGCGCAGCAATTTCGTCTGCCAGAGCGACATAGAGGGTTGCGACTCGCTCGTTGGACATGGCGCGCATCCTTGGATGGTGGAAAAGCATATTGCACCGCAGCATCCCAACCGCCAAGAAACAGTTGCCACCGAAATGCACCATGACAGTTGGTGCCTACCCGGCACTGACACGGCAAAAACCAGCACAGTCTGGCTCTAAAAAGACTTGCCCTGGCGGCGTACGCTGGCCTCACCTGGCAAAGGCCGGGTGAAACCGGAGAACCACTATGTCGCAACACCATACCTTACCAACTGATACCCTATTGACCCTGCCCGCCCGCCGTGGCGACTGCCTGTGGGTGGAGAGCGGCACCGTCTGGTTCACCGCCGACGGTGCCGATGTGGTGCTGGCTGCGGGCCAACGCTACTGGATAGAGGAAGACGAACCGCTGCTGCTGCAAGCCATGCACCCCAGCCGTGTACGCCTGACCGAGCCCCTGCGCGCCGCTCCCGCCATCAGCGGCCTGGAAAGATTGCGCCGTTACCTGCAAAATGTATTAAGTCAAGGCTAAATCTTGCCACTGTCATTTTTTGCTGCTGCCCGGCTAGAATGGGGGTTGTCTGCAATGATGCTGGACAACATCTACCTAACCAGGGAGGAAGTAATGGATCAATCGAATCCGTATGCAGCCAGCACGGTTGCTTTGGACACCCCAGCTGGCCAGCAGGTTCTGGCTGACCGCGGCGCCCGCCTTATCGCCGTCCTCATTGATGGTTTTGCCGTTCTGGCCTGCATGCTGCCTTTTGGCTTGGCATTTGCGGTTGGCGACGGCACAGGTGCTGTGGCTGGTATCGCTGGCGCCCTTTCCGGCCTGGCCGTCATTGGCCTGGTGATCTACCAACTGATGATGTTGCATCGCCAGGGCCAGACCATAGGCAAGCGCGCCATGAAGGTTCGCATTGTGCGCACCGATGGCAGCCATTGCGGTATTGGCCGACTAATAGCACTGCGCTGGTTGGTGCCCGCCCTCATCGGTGCCATCCCACTGGTTGGTGGCCTGTTCAGCCTGCTGGACCCGCTGATGATTTTCCGCGAAAACCGTCTGTGCCTGCACGACAACATCGCTGATACCAAGGTAGTACAAGCCTGATGCTGGATGGGCGTCTTGCCCTGCTGACACCAGAGGGCATACGCCTTTCGCTCACGCCTGCCGGGCCTGTCAGGCGTGCTTTCGCCTGGACGATTGATTTCGTGCTGTGGCTGATCGCGGTGATCGTGATTGCCATCGCCACGCGGTTTGCCATGGGCGATAGCAATCTGGGCGAAGGCTTGTTCCTGGTGGTGCTGTTCCTCAGCTACTGGGGCTACCCCATACTGTGCGAAGTCTATGCAGGCGGCAAAACCCTGGGCAAGCGCTGGATGGGGCTGGAAGTCGTGCGCGAAGACGGCCTGCCGGTAGGCTGGCGCGAATCCTCGCTGCGCAACCTGCTGCTGGTCGCCGACTTCCTGCCCATGATGTATGCCACCGGCCTGCTCTGCATGCTGTTTGACCACCGGTTCCGCCGCCTCGGCGATCTGGTTGCCGGTACGCTGGTGATCTACAGCCCCAAGACCCGCGCCCGCAAGGCTGCGCAGTCTGGTGAGGCGCATCCGCTGCCCTTCCCCCTGACACCCGAACAACAACGCGCCCTGATCGACCTGGTCGAGCGTGCCGAGCACTTGCCGCCTTCGCGCTGCCTTGAGCTGGCCGACCTGGCAGAGCCCCTGACCGGCCTGCGCGGCGAAGCCTCTCTGGCCCGACTGCGCGCCTATGTTGCTGGATTGACCCGATGAAGCAGGCCCTGTTCGAAGCCCAGCACGAGGCCTTATGGCAGCGTGTGGCCACCCTGCTGGCTGACAAGCAGCCCAGCAACGAAACCCAGCTGCCTGCGCTTTACCGGCAGCTCTGCCAGAGCATGGCACTGGCCAGACAACGCGGCTACTCGCCCTTGCTGACCGAACATCTGCATGGCCTGGTACTGGCCATGCATCGCAAACTCTATGGCACACCGCTGGAGCGGCCCATGACCCTGCGCCGCTGGCTGGGCGTGGAGTTCCCCCGCCGCGTGCGGCAGGAATGGCGGCTGCTGCTGCTGGTCTGCCTGGCCTTCTGGGGTGTTGCCGCAGCGGTAGGCTTGCTGGTCTGGTTTCAGCCGCATTGGGCCTATAGCTGGATGGACTGGCAAGAGCTGACCCGCTACGAGTCCATGTATAGCCCAAGCAAGGAGCACATCGGCCGCGATGGCAGCGACGACGATGTGATGATGTTCGGCTTCTATATCTGGAACAACGTCTCCATCTGCTTCCGTACCTTTGCCGGCGGCCTGTTCGGCGGCATACCCGCGCTGTTCAGCCTGGTATTCAATGGCATGCACTTTGGCGTGATCGCCGCCTGGCTCAGCCGCGACCCGGCGGTAGCCGAGGTGTTCTGGTCCTTTGTCATTACCCATGCCAGCTTTGAGATCACCGGTCTGCTGCTATCGGGCGTGGCCGGCCTGCGGCTGGGCCTGACCCTGCTACGCCCAGGCCGCCTGAGCCGCCGCCACGCACTGATCAGCGCCAGCCGGCATATTTTCCCGGTACTGGTGGGCGCCGCCCTGCTGACGGTCCTGGCCGCCTTTTTCGAGGGTTTCTGGTCGGCCTCCAGCCTGATTCCCCCCATGACCAAGTTCATCGTCGGCGGCGCCTGCTGGGCCATGGTCATCGGCTTCTTCGTGTTTGCCGGACGGGGGCAGCATGCGGCTTGATCGACTGCAACTCGATCTGCGTCCCCGCTCGCACAGCCAGGCGCTGGACCTGGGCGTGGCACTGCTCCGGCAATCGTATTTCACCTGCTATACCACCTGGCTGACCTTATGGCTGCCCCTGATCCTGCTCTGCGGCCTGCTGGCCTGGCAGTACCGGGATTGGGCCTTTTTCTTTCTGGCCATCCCCTTGTGGCTACGTCCCCTGCTGGAACGCGTCATCGTTCTGGTGCTGTCGCGTGCCGTATTCGGCCAGCAATTAAGCTGGTGGCAGGCCCTGCGCGCCTGGCCCAAGGAGTTGGGGGGGGGCTGGTTCCGCGTGCTGACCTGGTGGCGCCCCTTTATGCCGGGCCGTGGCCTGTACCAACCCATCTGGCAATTGGAGCAGGCCCGTGGCCGCTTTGCCGCTGATCGCCGGCGCGTACTGGGCCGTGATGGCGCCGGTACTGCCGCCTTCTGGTTTGGCTTCGCCTGCTTTCATTTCGAGGCGGTGCTGCAGATAGGCCTGATCTCGCTGATCGGCCTGTTTACCGCCTCGCCCGATGCCATGAACCCACTGTGGATGCTGTTCGATCAGGAAATCGGCCGGAGTCAGCCGGTATTTATGCTGCTCCTGGCCAGCCTCGCCATCGGGGCCGGCATCATGGCGCCCATCTATACGGCCTGTTGCTTCACGCTCTACCTGAACCGCCGTGCCGAACTCGAAGCCTGGGATATCGAAATCATCCTGCGCCGCCTGGCACAGGAGCGCCAGGGCAGCAAATCGCTCAAGCTGCCCACGGTAGGCCATACCCTGGCCGTCCTGCTGGCGGTCATGCTCATCCTGCCCCAGGCCGTGCAGGCTGCGCCGCAGTGCGAACCACCCGAAAGCAATCAGGTGGAGGCCGACCTGATCGCCAGGCAGCGCACGCCCGCGCAATCCGCCGAGCAAAAGGCGGTACGGGCAGAACTGGACAAGGTCTATGCCCACGACGACCTGCGCGGCTACCGCTGCGTGCAGACCTGGACGGCCAAGAACAAGACGCCCAAGGAACCCGAAAAGGAAGACAAGGACGACGAGGACAAGAACAAGCGCCAGGACAAGGTGCCCGATTGGGTGGCCGACCTGACCAAGGCCCTGCTTATCCTTGGTGCCATCGCCCTGGTCGCCTGGCTGCTCTACCGCTACCGAGACCGCATAGCCGGCGCCTTCCAGCAGGCGGAGACCCGCAAGCTACCTGGCGAGGTAGCCGGTATGGACATACGGCCGGAATCACTGCCGGATGACATCCCCACCGCCGTCAGGAAACTGTGGGCAGAAGGACAGCAACGCAACGCGCTGGGCCTGCTCTACCGTGCCACCTTGTCGCGCTTAGTACACCAGTACGCACTAGCACTGACCCAAGGCGCCACCGAGGGCGACTGCGTCAGACTGGCGCAGCAAGCCCATCAGCAAGGCGAACTACCAGCCGATACCCTGGCGCTGACCCAGGACATCACCCGTATCTGGCTGGCTGCCGCCTATGCGCAGCAATGGCCATCCGATGCCGCGCTCGATAGCAGCTGCAGCCGCTGGCAACAAGTATTTGGCGGTGCCGCATGAACGCCCCACAACGCAATCAGGTCTTGCTGACCATAATGTCGCTGCTGCTTGGCGCCGTCAGCGTCTGGGCCTGGTTCCATTATATGGAACGCACCTGGCAGAGCAGCCCCTACCGCAGCGAAGCCGCCCTCAGCAACCCCATGCTGGCCGCAGAGCGCCTGCTTGCCGCCCGGGGCCAGAAAGTAGTAATACACAACACCCTGACCGGCGCCCTGCGCGGGACGCCGGACGCTGGCGTCATCCTGGTGGCCAACAACGTCAACGTGATGACGCCCGCACAGGCCGAACAACTGTTGGCCTGGGTGGCCAAGGGTGGAGTGCTGATCAATACGGCGGACACACGGGCCAACTCCGAAGCCAATGCCAGCGAGGTCGCCCCGCTGAGCACGCAGTTTGATACCTGGCTGGAATTCACCGATAGCGACGATGAAGACACCGCCCAGGTAGACGAGCCCGCCGAGGCAGACAGCGCACCCGAGACGACAGCGGAGACGCCAGCCGAGGCCGCCCCTAGCGATGATGGCGAAACCGGCGAGCCGACCCTAGCCGATGATGCTGCCTCACCACCCGAGGCGACGGCTGACACCGCTGAGCCTGCAACGGACGATACCGAGCCCGTCCCAGAGGTGGTTGAAGCACCCACCCCCGCACCGCCCGCTGCGCCTAAAACCAAGCTGCCCCACAATATGGTGGAGCTGCAGCTGCCCGGCCTGCCCTACCCACTGCGCATGGCCCGCCAGGGTGGCTACCTGGATTGGGGTGGTGATGCCCCCGAGCCCGAATGGGGCGATACCGATGGCGAACATATACGGGCCTACCGCCACGGCAAGGGGCAAGTGATCTTGCTCAGCCATATGCCGTTTGCCAACGACAACCTGCGTGAGGCTGATCATGGCGAATTGTTGGTGGCGCTGGCCGGTCTAGGCAACGCTGACAAGCCGTTATGGATCGTGCAGGGCCTGGACATGCCCACCTGGCAGGAAGCCCTGTGGGCCTATGTGCCGCTGGGCCTGATCAGCCTGGGGCTGGCCCTACTGCTATGGCTGTGGTCTGCCGTCATGCGCTTTGGCCCGCTGCTGCCCGACCCACAGACCGACCGCCGTGCGCTGATGGAACATATCGACGCCAGTGGCCGTTGGCTATGGCACGCTCGCAATGGCCGCATCACCCTGCTGCAGGCCATGCGCAACGCCACGCTGGCCCAGTTGCTGCGCCGCTCGCCCGATCTGCAGCGGCTACAGCCCGATGCGCTGGCCCAGCAACTGGCCGAGCGCCATAAACTGCCATTGGAACTGGTGGACCTGGCCCTGCACAAGGCCCCGGCCAACCATCCCATGGATTTCTTCCGACAAATTCAAACCCTGCAAACCTTGAGAACCAGCCATGAGCGATAGCGCCCCCGCATCCGACCGTTTCACCCAGGCCGTCGAGATCGTCCGCCGCCTCCGCGAGGAGATCAGCCATGCCGTGATCGGCCAGCAGGCCGTTGTAGACCAGATCCTGGCCTGCTTCCTCGCCGGTGGCCATGTGCTGCTGGAAGGCGTACCCGGCCTGGGCAAGACCCTGCTGGTGCGCGCACTGGCCAAGACCTTTTCCGGCGACTTCTCGCGCATCCAGTTCACCCCCGACCTGATGCCGGCCGACGTCATGGGCCATGCCGTATTCGATCTGAAGAACCAGTCCTTCAGCATACGTCGCGGCCCGGTGTTTACCAGCCTGCTGCTGGCCGATGAAATCAACCGCGCCCCGGCCAAGACCCAGTCAGCCCTGCTGGAAGTCATGCAGGAACGCCAGGTCACCATCGAAGGCGAATCGCATACCTTAGCGGCCCCCTTTATGGTACTGGCTACCCAGAACCCGCTGGAGCAGGAAGGTACCTACCCGCTGCCGGAAGCCCAGCTGGACCGCTTCCTGATCAAGATCCTGATCGCCTACCCTAGCGAGACCGAAGAACTGACCATGTTGCGCGCCGTCACCCAGGGCCGCTTGGGTGATAGCCTCGACGTGGCCAATGTCGCCACCCTGATCAAGGCCGACACGGTAGTGGCCCTGCAGCAGTTGGTAGCGCAGATACGCGTGGATGATGCCGTCGCCGAATACGCCGTGCGCATCGTGCGTGCCAGCCGCGACTGGCCCGGCCTCGCCATTGGCGCCGGCCCGCGTGGCAGCATCGCGCTGATACGGGTGGCGCGCGCCATGGCCGTCATGGCCGGCCGTGACTTTGTCACCCCCGACGATGTGAAGACCGCAGCCCTGCCGGTATTGCGGCATCGCGTTGCGCTGGCGCCCGAAAGCGAACTGGAGGGCCTGAGCGCCGACCAGTTGCTGGCGAGCCTGTTGGAACAAACACCCGCCCCCCGCGCATGACACCCAGCCGTCTATTGATCTGGCTGGTCATAGGCTGGGCCGCGCTGGGCCTGGCGGCTGGTCCGTGGCCACAACTGGCGCTGGTCTGGTGGATATCCGGCGGCGCCCTTGGCCTGGCGGCACTGCTCGACGCCATCCTGGGCTGGCGCCCACCCCAGCTGCGGCTGGAGCGGCTGACCAAGCCCATCTGGCCGGTAGGCCATTGGGGCGAGGTCGCCCTGGTACTGCACCACGAAGGCGGCCGCAGCGCCCGGCTGACCCTGTTCGACGGCTACCCCGCCGGCTGGGAACTAGTGGGCCTGCCCCACCCCACCCGTTTGCGGGCAGGCCGGTTTGTTCGCTTCGTCTACCAACTGCGTGCGCCGGAACGCGGCGAGGCGCAGTTTGCGCCGGCCCATGTGCAGCTTAACTCACCGCTGTCGCTATGGCTGCGTCGCCTGCGCCTGGGCGAAGCCAGCACCATCAAGGTCTTCCCTGATTTTTCCAAGATCATGGGCCACACCCTGACCGCTACCGACCAGCGCCTCCCCCAGTTGGGCAGCATACGCAAACGGCGGCGCGGCGAAGGCACCGATTTCCGCCAGCTACGCGAATACCGCCAAGGCGACAGCATGCGCGCCATAGACTGGAAGGCCACCGCCCGCCAGCTCAAACCCATCAGCCGGGAATACCAGGAGGAACGCGACCAGCAGGTGGTCTTTCTGCTCGACAGCGGCCGTCGCATGCTGGCCCGCGACGGCGACACCTCGCACTTCGACCACGCCCTCAATGCCGTGCTGACCCTATCATGGGTGGCCCAAAAACAGGGCGACGCCATCGGCCTGATGAGCTTTGGCCAGGAGGAGCGCTGGATGGCCCCACAGAAGGGCCGTGGTGGGCTGGATAGGCTGATTTCGGGGGTGTACGACCTGCATGCCGGCGAAGTGGCCCCCGACTACCTGCAGGCCGCACAACGCCTGCTGGACAGGCTGAAGAAACGCGCCTTCGTGGTACTGATCACCAACCTACGCGACGAAGACGACAACGCCATGCGCGAGGCACACCGCCTGCTTTCGGGCAAGCACCTGGTCTTGTGTGCCAGCCTGCGCGAAGCTTCGCTGGACGACACCCAGGCCGCCACCGTGCAGGATTTCAACGGTGCACTCAGGCTGGCAGCCACCGAGCACTACCTGGCCGAGCGGCGCGAAGCCATCAAGCGCCTGCGCATGCCCGCCCACAGCCTGATCGATGTGACGCCGCAAAGACTGGCAGCCTCCTTGGTGGATCGCTATTTGGCGATCAAGGAGAGTGGGCAGCTGTAGTAGGGATAAGGCCGGCGTTGCTGGCCTCTTCCTGGTTCGGCAGATATTGTCTGGGGCAAGCCATGCAGCTTGTTAGCAAGACCGCAGGAGAAACTTCCGCTCGCGCAGCATGACCCGAATAGCCCTATCCACCACGCTAGCCCGCAACATCAGGCACGCCAGTCAACAAGCCCGCTCGCGTCTACCAAGGGCCTCCCGCAACGCTGCAAGCGCATGATTACGGGAGCCCTTCATTTAGTTGCCCATCAAGCCACGCAATAATTAGGGATTCACCACCGCCGGCTCAGCCACCTTCGCCGGTGCCCACTGCCAAGGCTTCAACGAGCCATAGCGCTTGCTCAGGTTGTTACCCAATGCACGGAGCGACGAGCCATACATGGGGTTGCTCAGCACAAACCAGCTGCGGCCCCAGTTGGCGGCATGCTGTTCGGGCTGGTAAGTATTGCGGTCGACAAAGTCATTCAGGTCGTCGCCCACCAGCATGGCGATACGATAGCGATTGGCCAGTAGCTGTCGGCGCACGCCCTTGCCATCCCATTCGGCGCGCTGGTACTTGAGCAGCATGTCGGCATTGTCGGGCCGGTAGCCCAGCTCCGCTTCCAGGTTGTCCAGGGTAGCCTGCAGTTGCGGGCAGGTCTTGGCCCAGCCCTGTGCATCGTAGCCGCCCTGCTTCTCGCAGTTGCGGTTGGTCACGTACAGCACCTTGAAGCCCATGCGGCGGGCGGCGCTGATGAATGCCTTGGCGCCGGGCACGGCAGTGGCCTTGCGCTCAGCCACCCAGGCATCCCACGACGGTTCGGAATACGGCAGCCCGCTGGCAACCTGCCAGGCGTTGTAAGGGCTGTTGTCGAGTACGGTCTCGTCGATATCCACTATCACCGCTGGCGGCAAGCGCTTGTAACCGGCTACCGCCAGTTGTTCAGGCAGGGCGGTGATGGCCTTGTTGCGCTTGAGCCGGGCCAATTGGTCTGTGGCCGCACGGTAGGTCTGTTCGCCATTGGCCTGCGATTCCGCTGCAGCCTGGTACCACACCACGGCGTTCAGTTGCTCCCGTTCCGCCATCGGCGGCTCGGCAGCCTGCAGCGACAACGACGACATAAGGGCGATGGCGCCACACGATAGGTACCGGGTCCGCATGTAATGCTCCAAGAAAAGCGGCTAGCCAAGCCGTCCGGTATTGACCGGACCGGCTTCGCAGCATAAGTGTGAAAAGGGGCGCAGTATAGCCGAAGCCTCTGGCGCATTCAGCAAGGCGATGACAGTTGACGGCGCATCCCGCCATCTGATCTGGCCTGGCGCGGGTCAGGCCACTAAATCCTTGATAAGAAGCCGTATTTTCAGCGCGAGGCGCCATCGCTTGGCGGCCGTAGCCAATGCCGCATCAGCAAGCCATCGTAATAGCGGCCATCACGCCGCGTATCCCGCTCCAGCAGCGCCAGGCGGGTAAAGCCGGCGGCTTCGTAGAGCTTCACTGCAGCGGTATTGTCGGCCCGTACCATGAGGTAGGCGATCTCCAGCAAGCCCTGTGCTCGTGCTGCCTGCAAGGCCCCCTCCAGCAGCTGCCTGCCCACGCCCTTGCCGCGCGCAGCGGGATGCACGCCCATAGTCAGGTCTGCCGTATGGCTCAGCCTGGCTTGCCGCCGGGGCATCAACAGTATGTAGCCCAGCAGGGTATCCGCTTCATGGGCTACCAGCGCCACGGCGCCCGGCATGGCCAGCCATCCCTGCCGCTGCTGTACAAAGGCCTCGATGTCCGGAAATTTATCCTCAAATGCCTCGCTCATGGCATCCGACGAGGCATACACCTCTTGTATCAGTGCATGCACTGCTGTTGCAGGCCAGTTAGCCAAGGGGGAGGTGATGATGTCCATCATGGTGACTCCGGATTCAGACAGGCAACGGTAGCGTCCACCCCGCCGCAGTGCCTGACTAGGCAGGCAGGATGAGGCTGTTCGCCCTAGCTACGCTTTTTCGCCCCAAGCAGGCCGACTTGATAGCCTGCCGCCCTCAGCGCCTTTGTCGCCCGCATGCTTAAGGTAATCATGATGATCAAACTGACAAGAGGAAGTAGCATGGCAATCGCGTAGACAATTCTGGAGAACAGCGAGCCACCCAGGCCTTTATCCACGCGGACTGCGCCATAGATCGAGACGGCCGCAATCGCCAGCACCACTACCAACGACAGGACAGGATCCACTTGTGCGCGTAACCCTCCCGACAATAGGGCAGCGATAAACGTGTAGATCAGGATACGCTGTCCGGAAGCAACCGCATCCATGCGTTCATAGTCTATCGAATCTGTGGCTATCGAATCGGTGATCAGGGCCTTGGGTGCAGCGTAGGGATTAGTCATCGAGAAGTATCTGTCTAAGGGTATGTCGCACAGCGACCGTGATCAGCGAACGGGGTGGCAATGCAGCATGACCCATCAGCTGGCGGCGCAAAAGCGACTGATTATACCGTTACCCGTGCTACATCCTGGGTAGATCAGACTGGCCCCCTGCCCGCCCCCTGCCAGACTGTGGCTGACGAGGCGTCTCGCCGGGGTGCTGCACCTAGCATCAGCTGCTCGCACAAGGCGGTCAGACTTCCTCCCCAACACAACCCCTAGACTTTGTTGCAACGCTTAGTGGGCGGCTTTATCCCCCGTGGCGTTTCTCCAGCTTGCACTCATAGGTCAGTATCACCTTGCCCTCGGGGTCGCAGCTTTCCAGCTTCACCGAAAAACCCCACAGCCTGGCGATATGCTTGAGTACCTCGTGTACCGTATTGGCCAAGGGCCGACGGTGGTTCTGCACATGCCGCAGCGTCAGCGCACGGTCGCCCCGTACATTGACTTCCCACACCTGGATATTCGGCTCGCGATTACCCAGGTTGTACTGATCGGCCAGCTTGCGCCGTATATCGCGATAACCGTCCTCGTTGTGAATGGCGCTGACTTCCAGCTGTGCCTCCTGGTCATCGTCCTTCACCGCAAACAGGCGGAAGTCGCGTATCAGCTTGGGCGAGAGGTATTGCGCGATAAAGCTCTCATCCTTGAAGTTCTTCATGGCGAACTCCAGCGCGGGGCGCCATGCAGTCCCGGCTAGGTCGGGGAACCAATGCCTGTCTTCCTCGGTGGGGTGCTCGCAGATACGCTTGATATCGGTGTACATGGCAAACCCCAGCGCATAGGGATTGATGCCCGAGTAGTAACGGCTGGTCACCGGTGGCTGGTAGACCACATTGGTATGCGAGTGCAGGAACTCCATGATGGCGCCATCGCTGAGCAGGCCTTCATCGTATAGCCGGTTCATGATGGTGTAATGCCAGAAGGTGGCCCAGCCCTCGTTCATGACCTGGGTCTGCCGCTGCGGATAGAAATACTGCGCCACCTTGCGCACGATGCGCACCACTTCACGCTGCCAGGGCTCCAGCAAGGGGGCGTACTTCTCGATAAAGTACAGCAGGTTCTCTTGTGGCTCCGGCGGGAAGCGCCGCTGCTCGGTCTTCTCGGCCTCTTCTGCCCGGCGCGGCAAGGTACGCCACAGATCATTCACCTGGCTCTGCAGATACGACTCACGCTCGCTCTGGCGTATACGCTCTTCTTCCACCGATAGCTTGGGCGGCCGCTTGTACCGGTCCACCCCGTAGTTCATCAGGGCGTGGCAACTGTCCAGCAGCTCTTCCACCGCATCCACGCCATAGCGCTCCTCGCACTGGCGGATATAGTGCCGGGCAAACACCAGGTAATCGATGATGGCACTGGCGTCGGTCCAGGCCCGGAACAGGTAGTTACCCTTGAAGAAACTGTTGTGGCCAAAGGCTGCATGGGCAATCACCAGGGCCTGCATGGTGATGGAGTTCTCCTCCATCAGATAGGAGATGCAAGGATTGGAGTTGATGACGATCTCGTAGGCCAACCCCATCTGGCCCCGCTTGTAGCCTTTCTCGGTCTGCAGGAAGTGTTTGCCGTAACTCCAGTGGTGATACATCACCGGCATACCAACCGAAGCATAGGCATCCATCATTTGCTCGGCCGTGATGATTTCCAGCTGGTTAGGGTAGGTATCCAGCTCGAAGTCCTCCGCCACCCGGCGTATCTCGTTGTGGTACTTGTCTATCAGCTCGAAAGTCCATTCCGATCCGGTGGACAGCGGCCCCTTGGGCCGCTTGGCGCGTTTGCGCTTGGCACTGCTGGGAGAGGCTATGGTATCAGTCATGCGGCCGCCGTATTCTTCTTGAACAGGTCGCGAAACACCGGGTAGATATCCGCCGGTGACTGGATCTTGCGCATGGCAAACTGCGCGCACGCATCTCTTACCTTTTCGTACTCCATCCACAGGTTCTGCGGCTCACCCTCCGTAATTTCGATATAGGCGTAGTACTGCACCATGGGCAGGATGTGCCCCAGCAGCAAATCCTTGCATACCAGCGAATCGCTATCCCAGTTGTCACCATCGCTGGCCTGGGCGACATAGATATTCCAGTCGTTGGTGGGATAGCGCTCGGTAATGATCTGGTCCACCAGCTTGAGCGCCGAGCTGACCACCGTGCCGCCCGTATCGCGGGCATGGAAGAAATCATGCTCGTTCACTTCCTGCGCCTGGGTGTGGTGGCGCACAAACACCACCTCTATCTTCTCGTAGGCACGGGTCAGGAAGAGATACAACAGGATGAAGAAGCGCTTGGCCGTATCCTTCTTTTGCTCGTCCATCGAGCCCGATACGTCCATCACACAGAACATCACCGCCTGGGTATGCGGCCGCGGTTGCTTCACCCGGTTGCTGTAACGCAAGTCAAACGGGTCGATAAAGGGAATGCCGATGATGCGGGTCTTGAGCGAGTGGATTTCCTCGCGAAGGGCGCGCACCGCCGGGTCGTCCTCGTCGCTGCGCTCCAGCAAGACATCCAGCTCTTCCCGCGCCTCATTGAGCCTGGCCATGGGCCCCGCGGTCAGAGCAATACGCCGGCCCAGCGCCCCTTTGAGTGAACGCACCACATCAATATTGGAAGGCGTACCGTCGGTACTGTAGCCCGCCCGTACGTTCTTGAACGCCTGGGTGGCGGTCAACTGGGTCTTGACCAGGTTGGGTAGTTCCAGGTCATCGAAGAAGAAGTTGAGAAACTCCTCACGGCTCAGTTCAAAGACAAAATCATCTTCGCCCTCGCCATCCTGCGAAGCCTTGCCCGAACCACCGCCACCACCGCCCTCTTCCGGCCGGTCTATATGGTCGCCCTGCAGGTACTCCTTGTTGCCGGGGTGTACCGTCTCCCATACCCCGCCTCGGGCATGGCCGAATACCGGTTCCGATACATCCTTGACCGGGATGGATACCTTCTCGCCGCTGTCGATATCCGTGATGGAGCGTCCCTTGACCGCCCGCGTCACCGCTTCCTTGATCTGCCCCTTGAAGCGCCGCAAGAAGCGCTCCCGGTTGATGGCAGACTTGTTCTTGCCATTGAGTCTTCGATCTATCAGGTGAACCATACCGTGCTCCCTCCTGGCGGGGTTGCAATGCCAAGGCGGGGATTACGCCCGCCTCGCCCTTTGCACCTCACCGCATCAGGAAGACTTCCTTACACGCAGATACCAATCGCACAGCAGGCGCACCTGTTTGGCGGTATAGCCCTTGGCCACCATGCGATTGACGAAGTCCTCATGCTTCTTGGCATCCTCGTTGCTGCCCTTGGCATTGAACGAGATCACCGGCAGCAGCTCCTCGGTGTTCGAGAACATCTTCTTCTCGATCACGGCCCGCAGCTTCTCGTAGCTGGTCCAGGTCGGGTTCTTACCACCGTTGTTCGCCCTGGCCCGCAGTACGAAATTGACGATCTCGTTGCGGAAGTCCTTGGGGTTGCTGATACCGGCAGGCTTCTCTATCTTCTCCAGCTCATTGTTGAGCGCATTGCGGTCAAAACTCTCACCGGTATCCGGGTCACGGTATTCCTGATCCTGTATCCAGAAATCGGCAAAGGTCACATAGCGGTCGAAGATATTCTGGCCATACTCCGAGTAGCTCTCCAAGTACGCAGTCTGGATCTCCTTACCTATGAACTCCACATAGCGCCCGGCCAGGTATTCCTTGATATAGGCCAGGTACTTCTGCTCGGTCTCCGGCGCAAACTGTTCGCGCTCCACCTGCTGCTCCAGCACATACAGCAGATGCACCGGGTTGGCCGCCACCTCGGAGTGATCGAAATTGAATACCTTGGACAGTATCTTGAAGGCCCAGCGGGTCGAGAGCCCATCCATCCCCTCATCCACCCCGGCAAAGTCGCGATACTCCTGAATGGATTTGGCCTTGGGATCGGTATCCTTGAGGTTCTCGCCGTCGTACACCTGCATCTTGGAAAAGACGCTGGAGTTCTCCGGATCCTTGAGGCGGGAGAGGATTGAAAACTGCGACATCATCTTGAGCGTGCCAGGGGCGCAAGGCGAATTGTGCAATGAGGAGTTGCGCACCAGCTTCTCGTAGATCTTCACCTCTTCGCTGACACGGAGGCAGTAAGGCACCTTGACGATATAGATACGATCAAGGAATGCCTCGTTGTTCTTGTTGTTCTTGAACTGCTTCCACTCCGATTCATTGGAGTGGGCCAGCACTATGCCGTCAAACGGTATCGCCCCAAAACCCTCAGTGCCCTTGAAATTGCCCTCCTGGGTAGCCGTCAGCAAGGGGTGCAGCACCTTGATGGGTGCCTTGAACATTTCCACGAACTCCAGCAGGCCCTGGTTGGCCAGGCACAGGCCACCCGAGTAGCTGTAGGCATCGGGGTCATCCTGCGCATACTTCTCCAGCTTGCGGATATCCACCTTGCCGGTCAGCGAGGAAATGTCCTGATTGTTCTCATCCCCCGGCTCGGTCTTGGCCACGGCGATCTGCTTGAGTACCGAGGGGTAACGCTTGACCACGCGGAACTGGTCCACATCGCCATTGAATTCCTGTAGCCGCTTTACCGCCCATGGGCTGGGTATGCACTTGATATAGCGGCGCGGTATGCCGTACTGCTCCTCCAGAATGGGGCCGTCTTCAGCCTCATTGAACAAACCCAGCGGCGACTCGTTCACCGGGCTGCCCTTGATACAGTAGAACGGTACCCGCTCCATCAACTCCTTCAGCTTCTCGGCGATGGAAGACTTGCCGCCCCCCACCGGCCCCAGCAGATACAGTATCTGCTTGCGCTCTTCCAAGCCTTGCGCCGCATGGCGGAAATAGGCCACCACCTGCTCTATGACTTCCTCCATGCCGTAGAACTCACGGAAGGCGGGGTAGACCCGTATCATCTTGTTGGCGAACACGCGCGACAAACGCGAGTCGTTGCGGGTGTCGACCATTTCCGGCTCACCTATGGCCATCAGCATGCGCTCGGCAGCCGTGGCATAGGCGGCATGGTCGCGCTTGCACATTTCCAGGTACTCGCGCAGGCTCATTTCCTCCTCGCGGGTACGGTCATAACGGCTGCTGAAGTTGGCGAAGATATCCATTGCTACCCCTCTCGTTCAGGCATGTCTGGCATCGACATAGGTTTTGGAACGGTGCGCGGGCAAAAGTTCGCGCGAGGAATCGTGATTTGGTTTTATTGTTCTAAGCGGCGTCGGGCCTTGGTTTTGGTATAGCACATGCCAGCCGCTTGCCATGACATCACGCAGCACTTGCCAAGAGAACGTACGTTCTCTACAGTTGGCGAACATCCGTTCTCCAAGGCTAAATCCATGAATGAATTCGAACGCGACCTCGACTATCTCGGTCGGATGCAGGACTACTACGCCGACGAACGTTGCCTTCCGTCTTACGCACGGCTGATGAGCCTGCTTGGCTTTGCCAGCAAATCGGCCGTTTCCAAGCTGCTGTCACGGCTGCAACTGCAAGGCTTTCTGTCGCGTAGCAGCGACGGCGACTGGGTACCCACCGACCGCTTCTTCGAGCGCACGCTGTCCACCCAGCCCGTGCCCGCCGGCATGCCCGTCGCTGCACGCGATGTCGGTGCCGACGCCTTCGTGCTCGATCAGTACCTGATCAACCGCCCTTCCCACACCCAGCTTATTCCGGTCAAGGGCGACTCCATGATCGATGCCGGCATCCATTCAGGCGATCTGGCAGTAATAGAGCGACGCAATGTGGCCAATGTAGGCGATATCGTCGTCGCCATTGTCGACAATGAATTCACGCTCAAGACCCTGGCCAAGGAAGCCGGCAAATACATATTGCAGCCAGCCAACCCCGCCTACCCCACCATACGGCCACAGGGCAATCTGGAAATCTTCGGCGTAATGGTGGGCCTGGTGCGTAAATACCGCTGAACTGACACTACTTGAAAGAACTGCTAACCAAGATGCCCAACCCGATGAATCTGATCAATCTGCTGGGCTGTGCAGACAGCCTGCCACAGGCATGGCAATCCAGCATCATGGGGCGCGCCGGCGGTGCCAATATCAAGGTGCTGCGCATGGATGACATGGCCTACCCGGCGGAAACCCATGACTACGCAGAGGCGCTACTGGTACTGGAGGGGCAGATGCGCCTGAGTGTGGACGATACCGTCGTCGAGGTCGGTACCGGCCAGCTTTACCTAGTGCCAGCGGGCCAGCCACATGCAGTAGCACCGGGTAGCCATGGCACACTAGTCATCATTGATTGAGGCCATTAGCCCAACAACGGTATAGCCTCAGCGCCATTGGGCGTCTGATTGGCCGCAGACCGCATGGTGAGTAACTCGCTAATGTCGATGCAGGGCTTGAAGTGGAACAGCCGGCGGTTTTCTCCGG
>NZ_JBAMDD010000020.1:0-67280 GCF_036961565.1 Chitinimonas sp. JJ19 | reverse complement strand
CGAAAGCCACTGGGTGGGCCACGACCGCAAGAAGACGGTGGACCACGACGAGACGGTGCTGGTGAAGCATGACCGTACCGAGACGGTGGACAACAACGAGACCATCACGGTGCACAACGACCGCACCGAGCGGGTGGACCACAACGAGAAGATCTCGATTGGGGACAACCGCACGGAGGATGTGGGCAAGAATGAGACCATCAGCATCGGTGAGAACCGCAGTGTGACGGTGGGCGACAACGAGACCATCAGCATAGGCAGCAACAAGACCGACGATATCGGCGACAACCTGAGCATCACGGTAGGCAAGGCCAAGACCGAGACGGTGGCGCTGGCGTCGATGGAGAACGTGGGCCTGGCGAAGATGACGAACGTGGGGGCGGCTTATAGCCTGAACGTGGGGGCGTTCATGAATACCGTGGTGGCCCTGTGGCAAAAGGAACAGGTCGGTAAAAGCAAGACGGTAGACGTAGGCAACGAATTTGTTCTGCAGGCTGGCGACTCCATCACGCTCAAGACCGGTAAAAGCACGCTGGTCATGAAGAGCGATGGCACGATCACCATCAACGGTCACGATATCAGCCTGGGCGCTAGTGGCGAACAGGTGTACAAAGCCGACGGAAATATGACCCTCAAGGCCAAGAAGATACTGGAGAACTGAGCATGCAGGCCATTCCGCAGAACGCGCCCGCAACCACCGAAAGCGACGCCGCCAACCCCATGCTCAACCTGCTGCTCAACAAGCCGGTCGCTGCGTGCCAAGCGCCGGAGCGGGTAGATGGCATCGTCGTTGGCCGGTTCGCAGGCCTTGGCCATGAAGGCCAACCCCTGGTCGATATCCCTGCCTACGCACTGCATGGGCTACCTGCGCTCAGCGTCACATCTTGTGATACCCATGTCGCGGGAGAACAGGTCGCGCTGGGTTTTGAGGGCAGCAATCCCCACCGCCCTATCATTTTGGGTTTTATGCAGCCGCTGTCAGGCACAGCCAGCACGGCAGCCACGATAGTCAGGGATGATGAAGACGAAACCCACCTGGTGATCGAAGCAGAGCAGCAGTTGGAGCTGCGCTGCGGCGACGCAGCGCTCATCCTGAGCGCAGACGGGCGCATCCAGTTGCGTGGTAGCTATATCACCAGCCATGCCACCGCCACCCAGCGCATCCTGGGCGGTTCGGTCCAGATCAACTAGGCCGCACCATGGAAATCATTGTTGGCTCCAAACATCTGGCCACCCAGGTTTTCACCGCGCATGACGTCACCGGCCGCGAACATCTCGTCATCATCGCCAAGGCGACTTGGCAGATCCCCGCAGCAGGTCAGCGGCCGCGCCCGCTCCCGCCAGAACCTATAGCTGTCGCCGACAGCTATTTCGGCGAGCCCGGTCTATCCCCCATGCGCTACGGCAGCGATTGTGTCCGCTTCAAGCTGCGCTGCGATATCCTGCTCGATGCCATCGCCTACCCCCCTCAGTACCAGCCGCAGACCGAATGGCGCGCCGGCTTCCGTGTCGGCAACCTGCAGAAGGCGTTGCGCGTGCTGGGGCCTCGCCAATGGCAAAAGCGCTTCGGCAGTTATGCCATCAGCGATCCCGCCGCTACCGCCAGCGTACCGCTGCACTATGGCTATGCCTTCGGCGGTAGCCATGAATACACAGTTCAGCAGGATGGTCAGGCCATCAGCTACACCGAAGCCCTCCTCAGCAATCCGGTAGGCATGGGTTGGCGAGGCAGCCAGAGCGGTGCAGAACTCAGCGGCCAGCCCGCGCCTCAGCTCGAATCCATACATGCCGCCATTCAGGCGCCCGACGATAATCTGGCACCCATGGCCTTATCGGCCATAGGCCGGCACTGGCTTCCGCGCACACAGTACACCGGCACCTATGATGAGCGTTGGCAGCAAGAGGTCTTTCCCTTCCTGCCCGAGGATTTCGACGAGCGCTTCAATCAATGCGCCCCAATGGATCAGCAGACAGACTATCTGCTCGGCGGCGAAGAGATCGTCCTACTCAATCTGCACCCCAGCCAGCCCGATATCCGCTTCAAGCTACCCCCCTTGGATGGCATCACGCCCAAGGTACTGCGTAACGACTACAGCAGCGAAATGCCCGCCTGCCATGCCGATACCCTGTACATAGAACCGGAACAGAACCGTTTCTCTATAGTCTGGCGTGCAAGCACGCCAATACGGCGACGGCTGCAGGAGTTCAAGACTATCGCCATCGGGCCAGTCAACCCTCAATGGTGGAAGGAGCAGACCCTGGGCATGGAAGGTGGCTGCAGCGGTTGCGGCAGCTCACCCCTAGTTATCGCTGACATTACCGACGAGGACGAATGATGACCCCGTTACAGGTTGAAGCCGCCGGCCTGTGTTGCGCACTGGGTTATAACCTTGCAGCAGCATCCTGCGCCCTGCGCGCCGGCATGGATCACTTCCAGGAAAGTGAGTTTGTCGCCGGAGGCGGCGCCAAGGTAAGAGTCGCCCGCCTACCAGATACCAGCACCTGGGGCTCCAAGCGCATTGCACAGTGGATCAAGCTGGCGGTCGAAGACTGCCTGGGCAAGATACCCTCGCTCGATACCCAGATCGTACCCCTGATCGTACTTTGCCCCACGCAGGACCGCCCCATGGTGGATGACGACTGGTGCCTGGATACCTATCGTTTTGCCGAGCAGGCCATAGGCCGGTCGTTCGACCCACGCTCGGCCATTCTGCCAAACGGTCGCGCCGGCTTTATGCAAGCCCTGCAATTGGCACAGCGCTGGATACATGAAGAGCAGGTGGCACGCGTACTGATCGTCGGCGCCGACAGCTATCTCGACGCCGCCGGCATCAACCACTATCTGGATGAAGAGCGGTTACTGATACCTGGCAATCGCGATGGATTCCTGCCCGGCGAAGCGGCCGCCGCAGTCCTGCTGAGCAAGCCCGGCTCAGCGCCTGGGGTACGTGTCATGGGTGTCACCACAGCCAACGAACCAGGACGTCCTGATGGCAGCGTACCCAGTCGTGCTCAAGGTCTCAGTCAGGCAATCCGGAGTGCTTGCGCCCAGGCAGGCACCCAACCCGGCGCACTCCGCTTTCGCATGAGTGATCAAAACGGCGAAAGCTTTTTTGCGGCCGAAGCCGCCAACGCAATGACCCGGGTACTGTGGCAATGCGCGACACAACCCACGGTACTGACCACCGCCGATTGCGTGGGTGAAGTGGGTGCCGCCACCGGCCCGCTCATGCTGGCCCATCTCAGTGCCGTGATGGCTGGCCCCCACTCACCAGGCGACACAGGATTGGTCCATCTCGCCAACGACAACGGCCTGCGTGGTGCGCTGATCGTGCAGCACCACCCAGGCAACTAAGCAGACTATCCCATGGAAACCTACGTTTACGCCAACGACGACGAAATCTGCTCCAAAGCGGCAGATGGCAAATCCATTGCCGGCCCCGATCCCTGCTGGAGCCCACCGCCGCCCTCAGCCGGACCTGTGGTGGTGCCCTATGTGAACACTGCTTACGCCAGCAACCTTACCAAGGGTTCCGGCACGGTCTTCATATGCGGCACCCCCGTCGCCCTGCGGGATAAATCTTACCTCGCCAACAGCACGGGTAACGAACCCGCCACACAGGCTTTCAAGAAGGGCGCATCCAGCAGCGTCATCAAGGGCAAGGCCTATTTCACCGATTGGTCACCCGACGTCAAGGTAGAGGGCCTAAACGTCTGCCGACATACCGACCCCACCACGCACAACCACGGGTAATCCTGCATGTCCGCCAATACTCCCACCACGTATTACATGGATGGCAATGCCAACGCCAAGGATTGCGATAAGGACTTCAAAAAGATTAAGGAAGAGTGCGCCAAGGACGATGCCAACGACCCCAAGGAAAAGCGTAAGGTACGTACCTCCATGAGCAAATTGCTGGGGTCCAAGTACAAGAGCAAGGGATACAACAAGACCCTGAGCGATGGCGGCATGGACAATAAGTCCTGGATGGCCGACCACTGCGACTTCCTATGGATCAAGCCCGGCCCGGAATCGCATCAGAAGTTTCTGGAGAAGGTCAACGACCTGCGAACCGATCTCAAGGACGCAGTGGACGGCGCGCTGACGAAGATGATTGACGAAGCCAAGGATCGCATCAAGCAGGAGGCGATAGATCTGGCCAAGAAGAAGGCCGGTGAAGCGGCAGTCCGTGCTGGCGGTCGCTGGGTGGTCGGCGCAAGCGGTGCCGCTGTCGGCGGGGTAGGTGCCATCGTGACCGAAGGGATAGCCACTGTCTGGAACCTTTGCGATATCGCCAAGACCGGCTATCAGGTGGCCACCACTGGCTACGACACCTACAAGGACATCGACAAGCTGGACGATGTGCTGAAACGGTATACCGACATCGGCAAGGAGTTGGAGCGCCTGCAAACCCAGGCCAAAGCCGACCCACAGAAAGCCGTTGCAGACATGATGGGCAATTTAGCCCGCGCCAATCCCTGCACCCGCGCCCGGCGCTGCTCCCTCGTGCCATTCAAGGATCAGAACCAGTTGGATGGCCGTGGCTGCTGCCCTGGGCAAACAGGCCATCATGTCATGCCGGGAGAAATGGTGGGGTGGAGCGAAAGCACCAACAAGTACACTGTCGATCCCCCACCCTGTCCTGGCTACGACCATGCGAAGGCTCCCACAATATGCGTGGAGGGAGCAAACAATACCCATGGCACGCACGGTGCCGTCCATGGCGTACTCAAGAAATCGACAGAGATGTATAAGGGTAAAAAAGGCACCAACGCCATCTCTTATACGTCTGCACGAGAGATGGCCATCAGCAGCGTACAAACGACCTTTCCTGAATCCGGCTGCGACAGGAAATGTCTGCGGGCGCAGCTAGACGATTTTTACAAAAATATCTGTAAGGGTAATGTCCTAGCTGAGAGCGGCGGCGGCCCTGCGGAAGAGATTAACACTAGGCGCAGCAACTAAAGGTATTACGAATGAAAAAACTAGATTTGCTTACAACCAGTGCTTATGAGAAAAACTTCAAGGGCTATTCGCTAGTCGATTGCGCCGCCCGCCATCGCGGCATCTTCAATTTCGTATTGAAGCAGGAATACGATACGAACAAAGGTGCACCGGCGGATCACGAGCTCAAAACACGCGTCGTGATTCTTTTTATGGACGAGCCGGATGACTATTTTGACCATTCTCAATTAACGGGGTGGAGCTCCATGCTCGCAGGAGCGAGCAACTTACCAAAGAATCAATTTGTTGGCGCCAGCGGCATGGGGCATATCTATGTTATTGGCAGTGGGGATGTCTTTATGGAAAATCAAATCCCCAACAATGGAGGCAAAGGTCCGTTCCGGGCAGGCTTACGCCGACTCAAGCAATTCAACGGCTGGCTCTATGGCTGCGATGGCTTGCGTACCGTGTTCAAACGGGAAGGCAACAATCAATGGGTAAATGTCGGCGGCTACCCCAAAGAACCTAAAGAACGCGAATGGATGGAAAATCGGGCCGGCTTTGAGGATCTCGATTTCTTCTCCGAAACCGATCTCTATGCGGTCGGCGGCCAAGGGGATGTCTGGCACTGCGATGGCAGCCGCTGGCGGCAGATTGCCTTCCCATCCAATATGTATTTGCATTCGGTCTGCTGTGGCGGCGATGGCCAAGTCTATATCGGTGCACAAAGCGGCAATGTTTTTCGAGGCAGGGGCGATAAGTGGGAACACCTGCATAAGGACGACCTGACCCTACCGTTCAAGGACATGGTCTGGTTCAATGACCGGGTCTATGCGACTAGCGACTATGGCCTGTGGGAGATCCAGGACGGCAAGGTTCGCCCTAGCGAAGCCCCTATCGAGATCACCAACTGCGCTGGCAATCTCTGGGTTGCTGATGGCGTGATGCTACTCGCAGGCCAATACGGTGCAGCCCTGCACGACGGCAAGGAATGGTCCCGCCTGTTCAGCCTGGCGGATTTGAGCACCCGTTGAGCCCAAGCGACGTTCAGCTACTAGCGCGTTGAAAGACTGCCCCACATCATGAATGCCCCCCTGCAAGTAGACGCCATCATTCAGCGTCACGCCACCGATGCTGCCTTTTACTGGTCTCAGTGCGATGGCGCATCACGCTCTCCCATTCTGACAGCAGAACGGCTGCAGCATTTCCGTTACCTGCTGCAGGCGCATCTGGAAGGGCTGCAGATCGCCGGTGAAGCAGGCTGGAAGGCGGCCTTCAAAGCTTTTGAGCGCTGGAAAGGGCCTAGCGAAACCTTTGTGTGCGCGTGGCTCGCGCTGGGCGAAGCCGATGGCGCCAAGTTCAAGGCAATCTGGCCGCTGGTGGCCGAGCAACCCGAGCGTATGCTGCGTGGTGTGATCAGCGCCCTGGCACAGATCGGCGACGAACCCGCAGCGCGCTGCATAGGCCGCTGGGGGCTGTCTACCGGCTTCCCTGTGCTGCAGGTAGCTGCCCTGCGTGCTGCCGCACACCGCAGCGAGCTGGGCGCCACCACCCTGCAAGACCTGTTTGCACTGGGCCAAACCTCGCCCGACTCCCATGTGCAGGCCGCCAGTTGCCGGCTAGCCCGGCGCTTGGCAGGGCCGGCCGTCGTGCCCAGCCTGACAGCCCTGCTGGATACCGCCAACTACGTTGTGCGTGCGGAAGCCGCCATTGCCTTGCTGCAGCACGGCAATGCGAGCGCTTGGCAGCCCTTGTCCAAGGCGCTGCAAAGCCGCGCAGCCACGCTGCCGTCCCTCACTGGTTGGCAGCAGTCCCAGGCCATGCACAGCCTGAGCCGCTGGGTGAACTACGCCGGTCTCCACTCAACCCGCAACAACACGGCACTACTGGCCTTGCGAGACAGCCTGCCCGATAGGCTGGCCCTGCAGTTGGCCTTGTATCACGGAGCTGCCAACTGGCTACCCTGGGTACGAGACCACACCAACGCCGGTCCCCACGCCCGTTATGCTGGCTGGGTGTGGCAATGCCTTACTGGCATCGATCTTGAAGCCCACCATCTCTGCCTCACGCCCGAGTCCAACGATCTGCAAGAGGGCGATCCCCAGGATGTTGGCCTACCGCTACCCGCCGCCGCTCGTTTGCCCGAAGCACTCCCCTTGCCTCAGGATGTCGCCGTCCTGTTAGGACAGCCTGTTTCGCCGGCGCGGCTCCAGCAGATCATCGCAACCGCGCCCTGTGCGCTCGCTCATCTCGCCACACTGCATCAGGAGTTTGAGGCATGAATGCCGTGCAAACTCCCCAATGGGATCTCTGGCTGGATGCCGCCCGGCTTGCCGAGCGGCTGTCCCAGCCAGATAGCCAGCTCATCGCAGTTATAGGCGCCGAAGCCTGGTGCCAGAAATGCCGCCAGCTCAAGCCGCTATTCGAGACGGCAGCACACAACGCGCAGCCCAACGAGACCTGGCTTTGGCTGGACCTGGAGGACCATGCTGAATTCATCGGCCCGCACATCCCCGACGACCTGCCCACGCTGCTGCACTACCGGCAAGGCAAGCTGATAGCCCATGGCACGTTGCCCACGGGCACAGCAGCATTTGAGCCTGCCATGCAGGCTGCGTCCCAACATGCAGCCAAGCCCGATATCGGCCTTTTTCAACGACTGACATCCGCCAACTGGTCTCAGGGGGGCATCTAACAATCTTGCGGAGCAAGAGGCCATAAGACCTAGCCAATATTAGAAGACAGGCAAAACAGGCGCCCCCGCCCGTGACTGCCAACGCCTCTTGCAGAACAATTACGTCGGTTTCATCCCCGGTGAAGCGGGCGCCAAGCTCTGCTTCGTCATCGGTGAGCCAATATCATCGCCCCCAGCGGTAGCATGGCCATAAGCGGCCTCGGCATGACCCAAAAGGCCGAAACTCTGCTTGACCGGGCGATTCATAATCCCAAAGCAACTGCCAGCGATCTAAGCCGAGCGCCGCCCTCACGCATTCGTCAAAAGGAAAAACAATGCTGCTGTCTGAAACCTATCCAGAGGCCTTTGACGGCTTTCACGTTTACGATTGCGCGATCAGAACCAATGGCTATTGCTTTATTTTGAGCGAAATCAAGAAGGAGCGAACTGACAAGGAGCCATTGAAGCGTATGGTGGCCTACTTTCCCGATTACCAGGGAGAACCCCTGCTCAATTGGAAGGAGTACCGGGGCTTCGCTAACCCGCATCTGAGCATCGCCTATCAACCCAATGAGCAAGCGGTGATGCTTGCGCTGCGTGCGCCGGTTGCAGTCATGGGCAGCGGTGTAAGCGGTATGGAGCAAGATGTCCCGCACGGCAACAAGAACATGCCTTTGTTCAACGGTGCACACGGCATCGCGACAATTGATGGCTACGTCTATGCGGTGGGTGGGTGGCGCACCGCTTGTCGCCGCGTTGGCCCCAATCAATGGGAAAACATCGTCGATCGCAAAACCATGCCCGCGCCGGAGAGCGATGGAGCACTGCCCACAGGCGGCTTCAGCGCAATTGATGGTTTCAATGCCAACGATATCTACTGCGTGGGCCGTAACGGCGATGCCTGGCGTTTCGATGGCAAGCAATGGCACCAGTGTGCACTGCCCACCAATATGTACCTGGAAAACGTCTGCTGTGCCGGTGACGGCTACGTCTATATCGGCGCGCAGTCCGGCTCCGTCCTCAAGGGGAGCGACAACAACTGGACACTGATCCATCGCGGCGACCTGAGCTTACCCTTCCGCGACATGGTCTGGTACCAGGGCAAGGTCTGGTGTACCTCCGACTACGGCCTGTGGACCATAGAGAACGACAAGCTGGTGGAACCGGACCTGCCAGACGGTGTGCGATTCTGCTCCGGCCGCCTCGCCGTGGGCGATGGCAAGCTGATGCTGGCCGGCATGTATGGCGCCACCGTGTATGACGGCAAGCGCTGGGAGCACCTGCTGTAAGCCCTATGCGTGCGCCCATCCCCCTATTCCAGCCCGGCTCAAATCCGCGGGGCATCAATATCTGGTGCAAGCTCAAAGCTACCGTTAACACAGACATGAGTGGTTAATTATGTTCGATGCAAAAACTTGGGCAAGATTCGGCGCAGGCTTCTCGTTCTATGACTGTGCAATCAGCACCGACACCCGTTTCTGGTTACTAGGGTATGAAATCCAGGACACACCACACCGTGATCCCTGGCCCAGGATGCGTATCCTGTCAGTCAGTCTTAAAAAGGACATGGCTGAGCGCTTCTCTTACGATGAGTTTGGCAATTTTGATTTCGCACGCATGGCATTTTACAAAGGTGATCAAACAGAAATCGTCGCAGCTGATCTCGGCGGCTTGATTTACTCATTCAATGCCCTTGGTACGCGCGAGGAAGCACCGCACCCAATCGGCTTGGCAGGAACCGATCTACGCGCCACCGTCACGCAAATCGTTCGCATTGGACAGCATGCCTACACCGTTGGCGGGCCTCGTCGTATGCACAAGCGCCTGGGTATGAATCAATGGGAAGATCTGACCAAAGACCTACCCATCCCACACGCCTATGCCAACGGCGATGTCCCCATGGGCGACTACATCTGGAAGAGCGCTGCCGGTTTTAGCGAGTCCGACATCTATGCCGTTGGCGGTGCTGGCGATGTCTGGCACTACGACGGCCAACGCTGGACTCAATGCAGCTTTCCATCCAACGAACGGCTGTACAACGTTTGCAGTGCCGACGACGGCAATGTCTATATCGGCGGCAATATGGGTTCGCTCTACGTCGGAAAAGGCAACCAATGGACCAAGCTCTGCGACAGCAATTTCGGCGTTCCTTGGAAGGATATCGCCTGGTTCGCGGGCAAGCTCTGGTGCGGCTCGGACTACGGCCTGTGGGAACTGTGCGGTAAGGACTTGATACGTGCAGACATCCCCGCCAACGTCCAGCTCGTCTCTGGTGCCATTGATATCTCCCCCGACAAGAAGTGGATGCTGACCGCCGGCCCCGATGGCGCAGCACTGTTTGACGGCACCACTTGGGAAGTCCTATTCAACCGCCACGACCTGGAAGACTAATTACTCGCAGGCAACCACGATTGCCGTCAAGTAGATATCGATAGCGACACAGGATAAGCCTTGCGACGAGAACCTCAAAAATGCCAAAGCTATCCCATACTCCGGCATGCTCAATGGCAGACCGACCATCCCTGCGACCGGCAACAAGAAGGGTTAAATTTTGATTCTCACCAAAGAAACATGGAAAAACACAATACAAGGCTATTCAATTTACGATTGCGCCATTCGATCAGCCGATCGTCAATGCTTCCTTTTGTATGAGAAACAAGAACCCCTACACAGAGACTCCTTGCCCGCAATTCGATTTGTATTCACATACAATGATGAAGCAATTCCACAGGAGCGGTATTATTTCCGGCAATTCAACAATTTCAGATTCGCAAGATTAGCTTTCAATACACAGCCTGTGCCGAATTATGTGGCGGTCGATACGCGCGGCCAAGTGTACAGTTACGACCAGAGTCGTGACGATGTTGAGCATCAGCATCCAGATGATATACCCGGCTCAGAGTTAGCGGCAGTCGTTACGCAGGTTGCGCGTATTGGGCAAAACATCTACACCGTTAGCAACCCACGCCGTACGCATAAACATACAAATATTGATGTTTGGGAAGACCTTACCAAGGATTTACCGGTTCCTGCCGATTTTGGTACACCGGGCAATGGCCTTAAATACATGTGGTCCGACATTGCAGGCTTTACTGAAACCGATATTTACGCGGTCGGCGGCCTAGGCGATGTCTGGCATTATGATGGCCAACACTGGACCCAATGCAGTTTCCCCTCCAATGAGCTATTAAACAACGTCTGCTGTGCCGACGACGGCAACGTCTATATCGGCGGCAATATGGGTTCGCTCTATGTTGGCAAAGGCAATACCTGGAAAAAGTTATCTGACAGCAATTTCAGCGTACCTTGGAAGGACATCGCCTGGTTCGCGGGCAAGCTCTGGTGTGGATCCGACTACGGCCTGTGGGAACTGCGCGGTGGGGTCTTGATACGAGCGGAGATCCCCGCCAACGTCCAGCTCGTCTCTGGTGCCATTGATATCTCCCCCGACAAGAAGTGGATGCTGACCGCCGGCCCGGATGGTGCCGCGCTGTTTGACGGCACCCACTGGGAAGTCCTGTTCAGCCGCCACGACCTGGAAGATTAAGCACTCACTGAGCCACCAGTCACCAGAGGCCTGATTTGCTGTCATGTCCAAATCGACCGGCAATCTACGGCTACGTAATTAGCTACTCGGCGGCGATGTCGTGGCCACGGGCTATCTTGCCCGCGGGTGCCTCAAACCAGAAGTCCCCCTCCGCATCCAGGTACCCCCCGGGGTTCCACGCCACCTCCCACAGATAGCCATCGGGGTCGCTGAAATAGCCATTGCGGCCGCCCCAGAAGGTATCTTCAGCGGGCTTGGTGATGGTGGCGCCTCGGCTGGCCAGTTCCTGCAGCAAGCTATCGACCTCGCCCCGCACCGCCACGTTGTAAGCCAGAGCGATACGGGCATGGCCGCCCTCGCCTGCCAGGCCGGCATCCTGTGCCAGGGCATCGGCGGGGAACAAGGCCAGCACAAAGCCATTGAGCTGGAAGAAAGCCACACCGACCTGGCTCTTGGGCGAGAGCGGCCAGCCCATGACCTCGCAATAGAAGCGGCGTGCCCGCTCAAGGTCGCTTACCCCCAGGGTGATGAAGCTGATACGGGCTTGCATGGCGCTGGCTCCCATAAAAAACGGCGGCCACTGGCCGCCGCTTGATCTGCCGTGGTAGACCCCAGTCTACTTGACGGAGACGTTTTCGAAGTTGTTATTGGTGAACGGGCTGGGCTTGAAACCCACGACGTTCTTCTGGAAAGCCACGGTCGTCAGCGGCTCCACCAGGGTGGCCCAGGGCATTTCCTCGATAAAGATCTTCTGGGCGGCTTCGTACAGCTTGGTGCGCTCCTTCAGATCGGTTACCCGCTTGGCCTGGTCGATCAGCTTATCGAACTCCTTGTTGCACCAGCGCGAGCGGTTCTCGCCCGATTCGGCGGCGGAGCAGCTCAGATTGGGGGTCAGGAAGTTATCGGGGTCGCCGTTGTCACCTGCCCAGCCATAGATGGTGACATCGTGCTCACCAGCCTTGGTGCGCTTTTGCAGTTCCACCCACTCCATCACCGTCACCTTGACGTTGACGCCCAGCTTTTTCCAGTCGGCCTGCAGCATTTCGGCGGCCAGCTTGGGGTTGGGGTTGGAGCCGCTGCTGCCGTTACGCACCAGGATATTGAGGTCGAAGCCATTGGGGTAGCCGGCTTCCTTCAGCAGCTTCTTGGCCTTTTCGATATCGGTCTTGTAGGCAGGGATCGCCTTGTTGTAACCCCACATGCGCGAAGGCAGCGGCAGGTGGGCAGGCGAGGCATTGCCTTCCCACACGGCCTTGATCATGGCGTTCTTGTCCAATGCCAGTGCCAGCGCCTGACGCACGCGCTTGTCCTTGAGCTGGGGCTTCTGGGCATTGAAGGCCACATAGGTCAGCAGCAGTGCCGAGGTTTGCAGCACGTTCAGCTTGGGGTCGGCCTTCAGGCCGGGGATATCGGCCGGCTTGGGGTAGACCATGAAGTTGCACTCGCCGCGCTTGAGCTTCTGGGTACGCACGGCACCGTCTTCGGTGATGGCGAAGATCAGCTTGTCGCTGCCGGGCTTGCCGCGCCAGAAGGTCGGGTTGGCGTCGTAGCGTATCTGCGAGCCCTTCTCGTAACGCTTGAACACATAGGGGCCGGTGCCAATGGGCTTGAGGCTGATATCGCCGGGACGGCCAGCCTTGTCCAGCTGCATGGCGTACTCGGCCGACACGATATCGGCAAAGCCCATGGCCAGGTTGGCCACAAAGGGCGCTTCAGGCTTGCTCAGGGTGAACTTGACCTTATAGGGGTCGAGCTTTTCGATCTTCTTGATCAGGGTGGGGAAGCCCATGTCGGCGGCATAGGGCCAGCCCTGCAGGCTGGCCTTGGCGCCGGGGTGCTTGTCGTCGATCATGCGCTGGAAGGTCCACAGCACATCGTCGGCATTGAAATCACGGGTGGGCTTGAACCACTCGGTGGTGTGGAACTTCACGCCACGGCGCAGATGGAAGACGTACTCCAGGCCGTCCTTGCTGGCCTCCCACTTCTCGGCCAGGGCGGGTACGACCTTGGTGCCGCCTTTTTCGAACTCGGTCAGGCGGTTGTAGATGGCCTCGGTGGAGGCATCATGGGTTGCGGCAGCGGTAAACATGCCGCCATCGAAGCCTTCGGGCGAGGCTTCGGAACAATAGACCAGCGTCTTGGCCTGGGCGCTAGTCGCCAGTGCCAGGGCTATAGCCGTGTATTTGATCAGTTTCATCGTATTTGCTCCGTGGTGCATGCGTATGCAGCAGGTAATCATCGTCTTACGCAAAAAAGGACGGGCGTACCCGTCCTTTCCCGATTGCCGAGGCAGGCTTACTTGATCGACACGCCGTAGAAGGCGAAATTGCCGAAGGGGCTGACCTTGAAGCCTTCAACCTTCTTGTTCATCGGCACATACACGGTCGAGTGGGCAACGGTAGTCCAAGGCACTTCGCGCTTGAAGACTTCCTGGGCCTTCTCGTACAGCTTGGTGCGCTCCTTCTGGTCGTTCACCTGCTTGGCCTTGACCACGGCATCGTTGAACTCCTTGTTGCACCAGCGCGAGTAGTTGTTGCCACCCACGGCGTCACAGGATAGCAGCGTGCCCAGCCAGTTGTCCGGATCACCATTGTCGCCCGTCCAGCCGACCAGCACGGTGTCGTGCTCGCCGTTCTTGGCGCGCTTGAGGTACTCACCCCACTCGTAACTGGTGATAACGCCCTTGACGCCGATCTTGGCCCAGTCAGCCTGGATCATTTCGGCCATCAGCTTGCCGTTGGGGTTGTAGGGACGTTGCACCGGCATGGCCCACAGGGTGATGCTCAGATCCTTCACGCCGGCCTTGGCCAGCATGGCCTTGGCCATCTCGGGGTTGTAGGCGGCATCCTTCAGGTTCTTGTTGTAGGACCATTGGGTAGGTGGCATGGGGTTGCTGGCAACCTGGCCTGCGCCCTGGTACACAGCGTCGATGATGGCCTTCTTGTTGATGGCCATATCCAACGCACGGCGCACCACCACGTTGTCCAGCGGCTTGTGTTCAACGTTGTAACCCAGGTAGCCGACATTGAAGCCAGCCTGGTTCATCATCTTCAGCTTCGGGTCCGCCTTCAGGCCAGCCAGGTCGGCCGGCTTGGGGTGCGCCATCAGGTCGCATTCACCGGCCTTCAGCTTCTGTGCACGCACGGCACCATCGGTGGTGATGGCGAAGATCAGGCCATCGAGCTTGATATCAGCCTTGTTCCAGTATTGCTTGTTGGCCGTATAACGGATCACGGCGTCTTTCTGGTAGCTCTTGAAGACGAAAGGGCCGGTGCCGATAGGCAGGGTATTGATCTGGGTGGGCTTGCCTTCCTTCAGCAGCTGGTTGGCGTATTCAGCCGACAGCACCGAGGCGAAGTCCATGGCGATATTTTGCAGGAAGGGGGCGTCCACCTTCTTCAGGGTGAACTTGACGGTCAGGTCGTCCAGCTTTTCCACCTTGGCGATGTTCTCATCCAGGCCCATGTCGGTGGCGTAGGGGAACTCGGTGGGATAGGCCTTACGGAACGGGTGCTCCTTGTTGATCATCCGCTCGTAGGTGAAGACGATGTCGTCGGCGTTGAAATCGCGCGTCGGCTTGAAGTATTCGGTGGTATGTACCTTCACGCCACGGCGCAGCTTGAAGGTGTACTGCAGGCCATCGGGGCTGATGGTCCAGGATTCAGCCAGGGCGGGGACAACCTTGGTGCCACCACGCTCGAACTGCACCAGACGGTTGTAGATGGCCTGTGCAGTGGCATCCATCGTGGTGCCGGACGTGAACTGACCGGGGTCGAAACCCTCGGGGCTACCTTCAGAACAGTACTTGAGCATAGCCGCTTGGCCGGCAGTGGCGGCAAAGGTGGCGGCAAGTGCGAACGACAACACGGTAAGACGCTTCATGTAGTTCATCCTCGTGGGTGAGTTTTGCAGACCGGGTCGGGAAGCCCCTGGATAAATCCCCGGCACACCTTACGAGAGATTTATCCAGAGACTCCCTAGGGTTTTCCCTAAGCAGCAACCCGGCAATGCGGCGATTCCGCATGGCGCGAGACGGTAACACAGCCGTAAACGTGAAAACAGCGGGGCGAGCCCGCTGTTGTACCTATTGCTTCCTTACTACAACGCTTCCGACCGAATAGCCGGCCCCGAAGCTCGATATCACCCCCACCTCGCCCGGTGGCAGATCGCCATGCAGATGGAAGGCAATAATGGAACCAGCGCTGGAGGTATTGGCATAACGATCCAGAATCACCGGCGCCTCCTCGGCCGTGGGGTCACGCTCCAGCAGCCGTTTGGCAATCAGCAGGTTCATGCTCAGATTGGCTTGATGCAGCCAGAAGCGGCGCACCGCTGCAGGTGCCAGCCCCAATTGGCCCAGGTGGCTGGCGATATGCTCGGCCACCATGGGGCAGACTTCCTTGAAGACCTTGCGGCCCTCCTGCACGAACAGCTTGTCGCGCAGGTCGCCCGTTTTGTCCTCGGCCCGATTCAGAAACCCGGCATTGTTGCGGATATTGTTGGAGAACACCGTGGCCAGGCGTGTGCCCAGTATCTCGTAGCCCTTTACCTGGGCCAGTTCGGCACGCTCCACCACCACGGCGGTGCAGACATCGCCAAAGATGAAGTGGCAATCACGGTCGCGCCACTCCAGATGGGCCGAGCAGATTTCCGGGTTGAGCATCAGCACGGCACGGGCGCTACCGGTACGGATGGCATTGGCCGCCTGTTCCAGCCCAAAGGTCGCGCTGGAGCAAGCCACGTTCATGTCAAAGGCCCAGCCCTGTATGCCCAGTGCCTGCTGTATCTCGACCGACATGGCCGGGTAGGCGCGCTGCATATTGCTGGCGGCACAGATCACGCCATCAATGTCGGCAGCGGTCCTGCCTGCCCTGGCCAGGGCTTCGCGCGCGGCGGCCACTGCCATCTCGGCCATGACCGACAGTTCCTCGTTGCCACGCGGGGCAATCTGCGGGCACATCCGCTTCGGGTCCAGGATGCCGGCCTTGTCCACCACGTGGCGCTGCTTGATGCCCGAGGCCTTTTCGATGAACTCCACCGAGCTCTCTGCCATGGGCTCCAGCTCGCCAGCAGCGATGCGCTCGGCGTTGGCCGTGTTCTGCAGGCGGACATATTCATTGAAGCTGGCCACCAGCTCTTCGTTGCTGATGACTTGCGGCGGCGTATAGAGACCGGTGCCGGTGATGACGGCTTGATGCATGGCGGTAACCTTTACTGTGTCGGGGTCGCGCAGCTTGCCGGGGCGGATGGAACAGGCTGTCCAGGCCACCTAGCAAGCGATTGAATCTGCGCAGTTTAGCAGATGCACCGGCAGCACCGCCTACTCATGCGGATTGGCCACTTCCACCAGTTCGGCCTGCAGCAGGGGCAGCAGGGACTTGGGGTCCAGCCCTACCAGGAAACCCCGCTTGCCGCCGTTGAGATAGATGCGATCCAGCGCCATGATGGACTTCTCGACATATACCGGCATGGCCTTGCGCGTCCCCAACGGCGAGGTGCCGCCCACCAGGTAACCAGTGTGGCGATTGGCCACCTCGGCACTACAGGGCTCGATATGCTTGCGGCCTGTCTGCCGCGCCAGATTGCGGGTAGACGTCTCGCAGTCGCCATGCATGAGCACGATCAGGGGTTTCCTGGCCTCATCTTCCATCACCAGGGTCTTGATCACAGCATGCTCGGGCACGCCCAACTGGCGCGATGACTCGGCCGTGCCGCCTTTTTCCACATAGTCGTAAAGGTGTTCGGTATAAGCCACCTTGTGCTGGCGCAAGGCACGCACGGCGGCGGTGACGGGGGCTTTTTCCTGGCTCATGGGGGCGATTTTAACCACGCAGCACGGGGTATTTCCATGATAATTGCCATATGGAGATCCTGACCGAACGCCTGCGCCTGCGGCCACTGAGAGAACGCGACATGGCCAGCTTCTTGGCTTATCGCAATGAGCCCGAGGTAGCACACTGGCAGAGCTTTGCCCTGCCCTACTCGCTGGACGAAGCGCAAGCGCTGTTCAGTGAATGCGATGCCAGCCAGCCGCTGATGCCGCGCACCTGGCGGCAGATTGCCATTGCCAGCCGCCTGGACGACAGCTTGCTGGGCGATTGCGCCGTATGCCTGTCGGGCGATGGTCAGCAGGCAGAGCTGGGTATCACCCTGGCGCCCAAGCACCAGGGCTGTGGCTACGCCAGCGAAGCCTTCAAGGCCTTGCTAGATTGGTTGTTCAGCCAGCAAGGTCTGCATCGCGTGCATGCAGCCTGCGACCCGGACAACCATGCCTCGGCCCGCTTGTTACGCCGCGTAGGCATGCGCCAGGAAGGCCACTTCAAACGTAGCCTGTGGCTCAAGGGACAATGGGTGGATGACCTGGTGTTTGGTCTGCTGCGAGAGGAATGGCAGGCTCAGCGATAGCGGGCGGCAAACCCGGCTGCGGTGCCATCCTGCAATACCGATTGCACGGCGCCATCCAGTTTCTGGAACAGGGCATCCGGCATACCCGGGTTGCAGGCCAGCCACATCTGGGTATCGCCGGGGTTACCCATGGTGATCACCACCCGCACCTCCCCCTGATAGCCTTCGCGATTGGCCTTGTACGCACCACTGATCACCCCGGCCACCCATAGGTCTATGCGCCCGCCCATCAGCTTGGGCAGGTTGTGCCTATCGGCTGGCGCCCGGTCCAGCGGCACCCCCTGACGCTCCACATAGTCGCCATAGGCATCTGCCAGATAGCCGCCCACTTTGTATTGTTTGGCATCGGCCACGCTATCGAGCCGTATGGCGCTGCCAGTACGCGCAAACAGGGCTATCTTGTCGTCCACCAACGGCCCTATCCACTTGAACTGCGACTCTCGTTTGGCGCTACGCACAGCAGAGTAAACACAGGTATCACTGCGGCTGGCAGCCAAGGCCAGCGACCGCGCCCAGGGCAGCAGATCGAACTGTGCAGACAAGCCAGCCCGGTTCACCGCCTCCCGTAATATCTGGGTTGAGATGCCACTGACCCGCCCGTCCTCCAACATATTGAACGGTGGATAGTCCTCAGTCAGCAGCACCAGCGCGTTGGCACCGGGCATGACCAGCAACAGGCAGAACAAGGGCAGGCAACGCATGCTGCTGCTCCCACACCGCCGGGCACCCGGCCACTCAGGCGGGCGCCCAGCTGCGCGGCTATTTGTATTTGGTACCCAGCTTGGCGGCCGTGCCATCCTTGGCAATGGATTGGATCGCGTCGTTGAGCTTCTTCACCGTGTCATCCGGCACACCGGGATTACACGCCAGGTACATCTGGCTGTCCTTGGGATCGCCCACCGCCAGCACCGGCTTGATCGCGCCCTTCAGGCCTTCGCGTGCTGCCTTGTAGGGGCCACTGTTGGCACCCGCCACCCACAGGTCTATGCGTCCCGAGCTGAGCTTGGGCAGGTTCTGGGTATCTGTCACCACCCGCTCCAACTTCACCCCCTGCTTCTCTACAAAGTCGCCATAGGCGTCGCCGTTGTAGGCGCCTACCTTGTACTTCTTGGCGTCGTTGATACTGCCCAGGGTGATATTGCTCTTGCTGGCGGCAAACAGCGTGATCTGGTCGGCCGTCAACGGCCCCACCCACTTGAACAACTTTTCCCGTTCCGGTGTGCGTACCGCAGAATAGACACAGGTATCCGGCTTAGTCTTGGCCATATTGAGCGCACGCTCCCATGGCAGCAGCTCAAAACTGGCCGTCAGCCCCGCACGCTTCAACGCCTCCTGCAGCATCTCGGTGGAGATCCCGACCACCTTCTTTTCCTCGTACATATTGAACGGTGGATAGTCTTCAGTCGTGAAGGTCAGTGCCTGCGCCTGCAAGGCGGCAAAGCCTGTCAGGGTGGCACACAGAAGGCTGCGGCGTAGCATCATGGTGGTCTCCGGAGAACGAGAAAGGACATCGCGACGGCAGGCGATGCTGCCTTGACCTTAGACCACCCGCCCCACTCTGCGCCAGCCAGCTACGATATGCGGCCTGCCGGGGTAGAATCGTCACCTGTCCCTCTGGAATCACCATGCCTACCATCAAGCTCGATCAAGCCGGTTTTCGCGGGCTAGTGCCGGACTTCTACAGCGAAGTCACCGCCACGCCCCTGCCTCAGCCCCGGCTGGCCGCCTACAACGCCAGCCTGGCTGCCGAACTGGGCCTACCCGCCAGCGCGGATGACTGGCCTGATGCCGCCGCCATGCTGGCCGGCAACCTGCCGGCGGCCGATAGCACCGCCATGGCCACGGTCTATTCAGGCCATCAGTTCGGCGTCTGGGCCGGCCAATTGGGCGATGGCCGCGCCCTGCTGCTGGGTGAGGCCCGTGGTCAGGAGGTACAACTCAAGGGAGCCGGGCTCACACCCTATTCACGCATGGGTGATGGACGGGCTGTGCTGCGTTCCAGCGTACGCGAATACCTCTGCTCCGAAGCCATGCACGGCCTGGGGATACCGACCACCCGGGCGCTGGCCCTGGTAGCATCGCCCGAGACAGTCTGGCGCGAGACGCCAGAAACCGCTGCGGTCCTGACCCGGGTGGCACCCAGCTTTCTGCGTTTTGGCCATTTCGAGCATTTCTTCTATCGTGATCAACAGCCCCAGCTAACGCAGTTGGTGGATTATGCCGTCAGCCGCTACTTTCCCCACTGCAAAGAGGCCACGCGGCCGGCTCAGGCCATGTTGCAGGAAGTCATACACCGCACCGCCGCCCTGATTGCCGATTGGCAAGCTGTTGGCTTCTGCCACGGCGTGATGAACTCGGACAATATGTCACTATTGGGCCTGACCATAGACTACGGCCCCTTCGGTTTTCTGGACGGCTTTGACGCCGGCCATATCTGCAACCACTCCGATCACAGCGGCCGCTACGCCTATGGCGCCCAGCCCGAGATCGGCCTATGGAACCTGCACTGCCTGGCCCAGGCCTTGCTGCCCTTGCTGGACCGCGACGAGGCCATCGCCGCCCTCAAGCAGTACCAGCCGCTGTTCGAAGCCGAGCTGACCACGCGCTTCAGCAGAAAACTAGGCCTGACCACCCAGGAGGAGGATGACTGGAACCTGCTGGTACGGCTGTTTGACCTGATGCAGGCCAGCCGCAGCGACTGGACCCTGTTCTGGCGGCAACTCAGCCATTTCGACAGTAGCCCGGACGCACTCAACCCCGATGTGCGCGACATGGTGCTGGACCGCGAGGCATTTGACGGTTGGGCCCGAGATTACAAAGCCAGGCTGGCACGCGAGGCCAGTGTAGATGCGGCACGCCACGCCGCCATGCAGACCACCAACCCCAAGTATGTGCTGCGCAACCATCTGGCCGAGCAAGCCATACGGCAAGCCCAGGCAGGAAACGACAGCGAGATTGCCCGCCTGCAGCAATTGCTGGCAAAGCCGTTTGACGAGCAACCCGCCTTTGAAACCTATGCTGGCCTGCCGCCCGACTGGGCCAAGCAGCTGTCGGTAAGCTGTTCGTCGTAAGAGTATGGAATTCCTGCACCAATAAGCTAAGACCTTTAGTAGAAGACAGAGCATCGACAGCGGTATTTTGCCGCTAGCCGAGCCTACTCAACTATGAAAAGGGCGAATGATGAAACTGTTTATCCTGAGTGCCGTCATGGCATGCAGCGCTGCTGCCTGGGCCGAAACCGTGACCATAGGTGCCGAAGACGATTGGGCGCCGTACTGCTCCAAGGTAGGCAATGACGCCAAGGGCTTTGCTGTCGACTTGGTGCGCGAAGCCTACAAGGCGGCTGGGGTGGAGGTGAAGTTCGCCGTGGTGCCCTACGCACGCTGTATGAGCGAAGCCAAGGAAGGCAAGCTGGTGGGCTGCTTCAATGCCGCCCGTAACAGCCTGCTGGAAAACGACTACCTGTGGCACGCCAAGCCCATGTTCAATGCCCGCATCAATATCTACGCCCCGGCCGACAGCAGCGAGAGCGGGCTGACGCCCAAGAGCCTGGAAGGCAAGGATGTGGCGGTCACCAATAACTATGAATACGGTGACGACTTTGATCGCAACACCAAGATCAAGCGCAGCGTCAGCAACCAGGATGAGCAGGGTTTCCGCAAACTGCTGGCCAAGCGGGTGCAGTACATGGTGGCCTACGAGAAAGTAGCCAATGCCATCTTCAGCAAGAACAAGGCCGAATTCACCGGCAAGTTCAAGGCCGTGGGCATGACTGCCGAGCCAGGCCTGTATATCGCCTTCTCCAAGAAGCACCCGGACAGCGCCAAGTTCGTGGAAAAGTTCAACCAGGGCATGGAGGCGATACGCAAGAACGGCAAGTACAAGTCGCTGGAGGCCGCCTGGCCTTGAGAGCCTGTCTGTACCCAGGGTATTGATGGGTGTCACGGACAGCGCAGGCGCCAGGGAAACCCTGGCGCTATGCTTCCGCACCACCTGAACCCATAGGCTCTCCCCTGATTGAGCCCACTCCCCCCGCCCTCGCCGCCGCGACGGAAGTCCACGTTGCACGGTGCGTGGAGGGAGCTTCGCTGGCGCTCATCATCATTTTGAATGGGCTTCAGCGCCCGTCTGTACCCAGGGCATTGATGGGTGTCACGGACTGCGCAGGCGCCAGGGAAACCCTGGCGCTGGGCTTCCACGCAGCCTGAACCAGAAGGCTTTCCCTTGATTGAGCCCACTCCCCCCGCCCTCGCCCCCCGTGACTGTCAGGTATGGGTCAAGCGCCACCGCCTGGGTGACATCCCCGTCCAGCGTCGGAATGCCCGATTGAAGGCGCTCTGTTCCGAGTAGCCCAGCAGCAGTGCCACCTCGGGCAGGGCCAGGCGACGGTCGCGCAGATAGCTTTCTGCCAGGCAGCGGCGGCTATCCTCCAGCAGTGCGCGGTAGTGCCAGCCCAGCGCTTGCAAACGCCGACGCAGGGTACGGTCCGACAGGTTCAGCGCCTGGGCGCAGGCCTGCAGGGCAGGCTCGCCCTGCACCAGGTGCTGCGAGATAAAGCCGCGGACCGACTGCAGCAGTGCCTCACGGGCTGGCATGGCGGCGAACAGCGCGGCCACCTGTTGCTCCAGCATCGCCGCCAGGGCTGGATCGGGCTGGCGTAAAGGCAGGGCCAGGACAGCAGCCGGCAAGTGGACGCGGGCTGCCGTCTGGCCAAACAGCACTGGGCAGCCGAACAGCTCGACATAGGGGCGCATATCGGCCGGTGCGGCCTCCACAAAATGCACCATCAGGGGCCGCAATGGCTGCCCTGTGATACAGCGGGCGAAATGGACCAGGGCCGCCAGCCCGCATTGGTTGGCCAGCAGCCCGATGGCGCGGGCATCGTCGCCCCACTCCAGCACCACCGCACCGCCTGCCGGATAGTGCCGCACGGGGCTGACATCATGCACCAGCCGTTGGTATCGAAGATAGCGCTCCAGCGCCGTGGCAGATGAACCCGAGAGCTGCAGCACATAGCCTAGCGGCCCAAGGTGAGCCGGTGTAATGGTTGCCCCCAGGCGCAGGCCCAAGGCAGGGTCGGCCAGATGCAGTGCAGCCTGGGTCAGCAGCTGGCGCCAGTGGGCTGCGGTAACCGTGCCGTCCGGCCCCGGTGGCGAGGCTGCCTCACCCAGCACGCGGCCTACAGCCTGCCCCAGCGCTGCCAGATAATCGAACAGCAGCCGCACATAAGTGCCAGGCACACTGCCAGTTACCGGCAGTGGCGGATTCGCACGTTCGATTTCCAGCTTGATCATGGCCTGAAGTGTCAAAAAGCTGGCCCGGCAAGTCAAGCCCCACCTCGCACCAAGGCCTAGCATGGCCTCCCTACTTCAAGACGGAGCCTTGCAATGATTGCCCCATCTGCAGCCCAGGCGCAGGCGCTGCTGCGCGACCCCAGCCACTTCCAGTGGTACGTCATTCCCCTTCTGCTGCTGGTCATACATGCCTATGGCGAGCAGGCAGCCGAGAAGCGCTGGAGCGTGGTGCTGGGCGGTATCGCCTTCTGGCTGATGGACTGGATCAATGAAATCTGGAACGGCCTGCTATTGCACTTCTCCGGCTATGCCCCTGCCTGGGCCACCCCAGGCGGCTCGGCCTACGTGATCCTGGTGGGGCTCAACATCGAAATCTGCCTGATGTTCGCCATCATGGGTCTGTATGCCGTACGCACACTGCCAGCCGACCGCACGCTCAAGCTGCTGGGCATCAACAACCGCTGGTTGCTGGCTGTGGTGAGCTCAGTGCTGTGCGTGCTGGTCGAATATGGCCTCAACCATATCGGCGCGCTGACCTGGGAATGGCGCGGCTGGAACACCAAGGCGCCATGGCTGATCTGGTTGATAGGTTATCTACCGTTCTTCCTGGTGGCTTACTGGGTGCACGACATGCCCTCCCGCAAACACCAGTTGGCCGTGGTGGGCGGTCTCGCCACCATCGTGCTGTGCGCCCTGATTCTGTTTATCGGAGTGTTGGGCTGGATCTGATCCCCATGCCATGCAGGGCCTGGGCCAGCCTGACGGCTGCCAGCGTCAGGCTGGCATCATCCACCCCGGCATAGCCCAGCACCAAGCCAGGGAACGGTGGCTCACCCGCGCAGTAGGCTGACAGCGGTGGCGCGGCGATGCCTTGCTGCGCTAGGATAGTGCTGACCTTGGCATCGTCCCAGCCTGTGGGTAGCCGAGCCGTCACATGCATGCCCGCCTCGCCCCCCAGCAGGGGCAAGGCATCTCCCAGCTCATCCTCCAACACCTTGCGCAGCTTTGCCTGGCGACGGGCATAGACACCCCGCATGCGGCGCAGATGGCTGCCAAAATGGCCCTCCTCGATAAAGCGGGCCAAGGCCGCCTGGGCCGTATAGTCTCCCTCGCGATACAGGCGCGCCTGCAGTTGCCGCAATGGCGCTGCCAGCGCCGCCGGCACCACCAGGTAAGCCAGCCGCAAGGCGGGAAACATGACCTTGCTGAAAGTGCCCAGGTAAATCACCCTGCCGCTGCTATCCAGCCCCTGCATGGCCGCCAGGGGCCGGCCAGCATGGCGGAACTCGCCATCGTAATCGTCCTCCACCACCCAAGCCCCCTGCCGTGCGGCTTCGGCCAGCAAGGCCTGCCGGCGCGCCAGGCTCATGACACTGCCCAGCGGATACTGGTGCGACGGAGTCACATAGACCAGCCGCGGCGCCGGTAGCGCCCGCCCCTGCCAGTCCAGGCCCTCCTCATCCACTGGTACAGGGCAAACCGAAAGGCCAGTGGCCAACCAGGCCATGCGCGCTCCCCGATAACCGGGCTCCTCCATCCAGACGGTATCACCCGTGTCCGCCAGCGCGCGTCCCAGCAAGTCCAGCGCCTGCTGCATGCCGCTGCAGACCAGCACCTGCGCCGGCCCGCACACCACACCGCGAGATAACTGCAGATAGCCCGCCAAGGCCTGCTTGAGCGCAGGGTGGCCACCCTGCTCGCGGTAGTCAAAATCATCCGCCTGGGCCCCGCGTTGCTGTGCCTGCAGCAAACGCCACCAGACAGGCCAGGGAAAAGCCGCCAGGTCAGGCCGCCCCGGTGCAAATGCAGCCGCAGCCGACTCCACCCGCTCGCCCATCACGTCCAACCAGGCTGCAGCCCGCCGCGATAGCGGCAGTGCCTCGCCTATCGCTGTCTGGCGGGCCGGCCAAGCCGCGGGCTCGGGCAGCTGTGCTGCCACGAACGTGCCTGCGCCCGCCCTGGCTTGGCAAAAACCTTCGGCGCAAAGCTGCTCGTAGGCGTGCAGCACCGTATTGCGTGCCACCGCCAATGCCTGGGCCAGTACACGGCTGGCCGGCAAAGCGGTATCGCCCGGCAGTAGCCCCTGCTGTATTGCCTGCCTTAAGGCACGGTAGAGCTGGCGATGGAGCGGCTCCGCCCCCTGGCGATCCAGCCTGGCCGCCAGGTAGTCCAGCAAGGCCGGCAAATTGGTTCCATTCAACATCGATCAATCGGCACCTTTAAAGGAACCAATATAGCTTTACGCTTGGCTGCTATCCCGTCAACACCCCAAAAGCCAGCAAGGAAACTCCATGCGCATTGCCCTTAACCAGCCTGTACGGCCAGACCAACTGTCTGATCTCTATCGCCGCGCTGGCCTGGCACGCCCCATCGACGATCAGGCCCGCCTGGCGCGCATGCTGGAGCATGCCAATCTACTGGTCACCGCCTGGGAGGGTGAGCAGCTGATCGGTGCAGCACGCTGTTTCTGCGACTACGGCTGGGTTTGCTATCTGTCCGATCTGGCCGTGGATGCCAGCCTGCAGCACCAGGGCCTGGGGCGTGCGCTGGTGGCCGCCGTGCAGGCAGAGATAGGCAGCGAGTGCCAATTGGTGCTGCTGTCAGCACCAACGGCCATGGATTACTACCCCAGGCTGGGATTTCAACAGGCCAGCCATGCCTTCTATATCCCCCGCCCCGCCCACTGAAACCGATACGCGCCGACACGGAACTAGCCATGAGCCATTACACGCCAACCGACCTGACCCGCGTACGCCGCATTGCCCAAAGGGCCAGCTATGACCAAGCCACTGTGCATGCCATCGTGGACCATGCCTGGATCTGCCACATCGCCTTCAGCCTGGATGGCCAGTCGCACTGCATTCCCACCGCACACTGGCGGGTGGACGAGGCCATCCATATCCACGGCAGCAATGGCAGCCGCCTGTTAAGGGCGCTGGCCACCGGCATCCCTGCCTGCGTCTGCATCACCCACCTGGACGGCCTGGTGCTGGCGCGCTCGGCATTCCACCATTCCATGAACTATCGCTCCGCCATGGTGTATGGTCGGTTTGCGCCCCTGCCGGCAGCAGAGCGTAGCGCTTCGCTGGATGCCTTCATGGACAAGCTGGAGCCCGGCCGCCGAGCCCAGGTACGCATGCCCGACGCCAACGAACTGGCCGCCACCACCGTGCTGGCACTGCCCATCATCGAGGCCGTCGCCAAGATACGGCAAGGGCCGCCCGAAGACGATGAAGCGGATCTGTCGCTGCCGGTCTGGGCTGGCGTGTGGCCGCTCGAGACCCGTTTGGGCGAACCCATCCCCCACCATGCCAGTACCGCACTGGCCTGATACCAACTTTGCAGGGAAGCCCACCATGTACCAACCCAACCACTTCCGCGAAACACGGGCCGAACCGTTGCAGTCGTTGATCGCCAGCTACCCGCTGGCCACCGTGGTCGTCAACCTGGAATCCGGTCTGGAAATCAACCTGCTGCCCATGTTGCTGGACGCCGCAGCAGGCGAGCACGGTACCTTGCTGGGCCATGTCGCCAGCGGCAACCCGCTGGCGCAACTGGATGGACTCCCGGCCACCGTATTGTTCCATGGCCCTGACGCCTATATCTCGCCCAACTGGTATCCCAGCAAGCAGCAGCATGGCAAAGCCGTACCTACCTGGAACTTTGCCGTGGTGCAGGCACGCGGGCGTATTCGGACCTATCGCGATCCCGCCCGTCTCACCGCCCTGCTGACCCGCCTGACCGATCAATTCGAGGCCAGCCAAGCCAAGCCCTGGCAGGTCAGCGATGTAAAGGCCGACTTCCTGGCACAGATGCACAAGGCCATCGTGGGTATAGACATCGTGCTTGACAGCCTGGAGGGCAAGTTCAAGCTCAGCCAGAACCGATCGCCGGCTGATTTTGCTGGCACCCTGCAGGGCCTGCGCGCCACCGGCAAGGCCGGCGACGCCACCCTGGCCGACTGGATGGCGGAAGCTGATCCAGCCCGCAGCGCCAGGCAGTAAGCACCGCTCAGCGCCGCCAGAAGCATCTGGCGCAGGGGTACCGCCCTGCCGGGCGCAGCAGACCGCACCACGATGCAGACGGCCCTGTGCTAGCTGCGCCCAGCCCTGGCCGGCATGCAAACAAGCGTTTCCACCAAGCACTTGCTATGCTCCACAGCAACAATTAGGGAGACATACCATATGGCCTTACCCCTCGCCGGCCTGACCGTGCTGGATTTTTCGCCGCTGCTGCCCGGCCCCTTTGCCACCCGCATGCTGGCCGACCTGGGCGCCCAGATCACCCGTATCGAATCCCCCAGCCGACCCGATCTGGTCAGGCATACACCGCCCTTTGTGCATGGTGTGTCCACCGCCCATGCCTACCTCAATCGGCACAAGCAGAGCCTGAGCCTGGATCTGAAATCACCCGCCGCGCTGGCTCAGGTGCTGGCGCTGGTCGCTACCGCCGATGTCTTGGTCGAGCAGTTCCGCCCCGGTGTCATGAGCCGCCTGGGGCTGGGCTATGAGGCACTGGCCACCGTGAACCCCAGGCTGGTGTACTGCTCCATTACCGGTTATGGCCAGACTGGCCCACTACGTGACCGGGCGGGCCACGATATCAACTACCTTGCCCTGGCGGGCATTGCCGCAGGCTCAGGCCGCCAAGCCGATGGCCCCCCGCCGCTGGGCATACAGGTGGCCGACGTCGCCGGCGGCTCATTGCATGCCGTGATCGGCATCCTGGCAGCCTTGCACCAGCGTGAACACGATGGCCAGGGCCAGCATGTCGATATCGCCATGACCGACTGCGCGTTTCATCTCAACGCCCTAGCCGCTGCCGGCCAGTTGGGGGCGGGCGAGGACACGCCGGCCGAGGCTGGGCTGCTGAACGGTGGCAGCCACTACGACTACTACCGTTGCCGCGATGGCCGCTGGCTGGCGGTGGGCAGCCTGGAACCCGTCTTTCTGGAAGCCTTGTGCCAGGCGCTGGGAGAGCCGGACTTGCTGGTGCGATTCCGCCAGGCGCCCGTGGCCGCCAAGCAGGCTTTGGCACAGCATATTGCGGCACAGGACTTTGCCCACTGGCGTGCCGTGTTTGCTGCGGTAGACGCCTGCGTGGAACCCGTGCTGACCCTGCCCGAAGCCCTGGCCAGCGAACTGGCCCAGGCCCGAGGCTGGACCGTGACCGTGGAGACCGAAGCCGGCCCCATCAGGCAACCCGCCATGCCCATCCGCTTTTCACGTAGCGACAGGCGATAGGCACCTGCACAGCCCTCCCCAACCATGACTTGGGTTCATAGCGAGAGCAAAAAAACGGGCAGCCTAAGCTGCCCGTTTCCACGGTCCCAGTTGCCTGGGTAGCCACCCAGGGTTTAGTTACCGCAGCCCTTGTTGTTGATGCGATCGTAAGCTGCCTTGGCTTGCACCAAGCCATGGCCATACTTGTCATCACGGCCTGCCGTGCCCAGGTCCAATGCACTACGCTCGAGCGAGCTACGCACCTTGGCAGCGGTACAGTGGGGGAAGTAGCTCCACACCAAAGCCGCCACGGCCGCCACATGCGGTGTTGCCATGGAGGTACCGCTCATAGTGCCATAGTTGGTGACTGCCACGCCCACGGTCGTGTTTAGACCCAGTTTCGCCTTCAGTGCTGCACCATCCACATCGGTGGTCGATACCGAAGGAATGGTGGTGACCGCCCCACCCAGGGTGCCGTTGAAGCTACCCGGCGCGTTGTTGTACACAATGGCACCCAGGCCGCCGCTGGTCTGGCAGTTACCCACCTTTACCGCAAAGCTCACGCTGCCGCGGGCGATCAGGCAGATCTTGCCTGCAACAGCCGCATCCACCTTGTCGCCCAGGCCAAAATCGGCCAGTGCCGCCGTAGCGGTGATCTTGGGTGTACCTGTCATCTCATTCGCCGCATAGGCCGTATCGGCCACCGACAGCACCGACTCGCTACCGGTGCCCATAGGCACCGTAGACAGCACATCAACGCCAGGGCCGGCAATGGAAACCTGCTTGTTGTACTGCGAGAAGGGAGCCCAGGCCTTGTTCTCGTCCACCGCCGCCACCGACATCACGCTGGGGTAGGAGGCCGGATAGGACAGCGAGGTGTCGCCATCGTTACCGGCAGCGGCCACCAGCAGGATGCCGCCAACATGGAGCTTATCGAAAGCCCGTTCTTCGGAGAGGCTACGGCCAGCGCCGCCCAGCGACATGGAGATCACGTTGGCGCCCATGGTCTTGCACTTGTTGGCGGCCGTAATCAGGGTGGAGGAGTAAGCCCAGCCATCGGCGTCAAATACCTTGACGATATGCAGGCGCAGGCGCTTGTTGGGATTCACACCCACCACACCCTTGCCGCTGTTGTTGACGGCGGCGATGGTACCGGCGACATGCGTGCCGTGGCCGTTCTCATCGGTGTACCACCAGCGGGTATTGTTGTCGAACTCGCCCGCCACGGTGTTGCCAGTCAGGTCTTCGTGGTCGCGGTTATAGCCAGAATCGATGATGCAGACCTTGCGGTTGCTGGTCAGCGAGTCCCCACCGGCCAACAGGTCGGCCTGCACCTGCTTGATGCCGTAAGGCACCTTCTGGCCGCTCAGGTAGGGGTTGCCAGTCGATGGGGAGGACAGCGCCATCGTGTGACGGCGCAGGTCTTCTTCGACATATTCCACATTGGGGTTGTTGCGCAGCGCGGCGACTGCGTTGACAGGGACTTCAACTGCCATGGCACGGGTGCCGGCAATCTTCAGCTTAACCTGACCCCGTGCTGCCAGCACGGCGGTCTCGGCTTGCAGTGCGGCATTCACGCCCGACTTGTAGGCCACGATAACGCGGACATTCTCGGCAGCCGAGGCGCTGGCCATACCGACGACAGCAGTAGCAAGACCCAGGCTGACAGCGCGGCTGAGTCGGGACATCTTGAAACAGGACTTCTCCATACAGCGAATCTCCCCTATTGAGATTTGGATTGAAGCCGGTCGGCACGGCAATCCGCATGGGCTCGGTAGACGGTACCGAAGGCGCTGCGCCTGCAATGATCCTGACTGGCTGGCCATCAAGTGACGGCGAGTTCATGGTGATCGAAGCGCAGCGCAACAAGCAAGCAAAGGGGGTTGGATTTTCGTGTAGGGAAAACTTTAAAGATGGGTCATACCTACCAGTTCTGACATAAGGGATAACCCCAATCAGCCAGCAATACCGGTCTTATGCAGCAGTCGGCCTTAGGCTGTCGCCAGCTTGATACGGGGCATTTCCCTTCGCCCGAAATGCGTTGTGTATTTGTCACAAAAATTGATCAAACACCGCAAGCAAGCACGCCATACCCTTGATGAATATAGCCAAATCGGGTAAGCAAGCCTATCAACCCTGGCCGTATAGTTGTTCTGCCCGATTGAACAATATCCAGCTGGTCAGAATGTATTTGTCACCAGAGACCGGCGTGCAGCCGCGGTGGGTGTGGGTGAAATAGGCCGGTGCAATCACCATGCGGCCGCGCCGCGGTGCAATGGCCTTGTCCTGATAGTAGAACTCGGTCTGCCCGCCCTCGGTCACGTCGTTGAGATAGAACATAAACAGCAAGGTGCGGTGTAGCGGCTCATTGGCCGGTAGTTGCGGATAGACCTCGCAATGCCAGTAGTTGTAGTTACCCTCGCCAGCCCGGTACTTCTGCGCCTGTATTGGCCCCAGGCGGTACAGGCTACGCATCAACGCGTCGGTCTGCCCGGCAGCCAGCTCGGCATAGTTCTCGTGCGTCAGCGCTACCGGCGCCCCCGTGACCGGATCGGCCAGGGTCAAGGCCACCGGGGCGATCAGGGCAAAATGATATTTACGGAAATACTCGGCGGCATAGTGGCTGGTCACCTGGCTGACCTGCTGCAGGAAGCGCTGGTACTGCGGGTGCTGGTTGAGGTGCAGATCAGTACTGTGCTTCTTGCTGATATCCACCCCGGCACCGGTGCGGCCAGCCACCGTATGGGGGCTGGCCTCGAAGGCCTCGATCAGCTCAGCGCAGAACTCGGCGCTCAGGGCGTCGTCGTATATCTCGATAAAGTCGGGCATGGCGTGGGCAGGCATGGATGGCAGGGCCGCCATGGTAAACAGTTTGGCCTGCGGTCCGCCAATCCACCCGCGCCCGCCCCCTGGCTACTGCAACATGGGTTTGAGCTTGGCCATCACCTCAGCGGCATCAGGCTCGGTACGGGTGGAGAAGGGGTAGACCGTCTTGCCATCCGGCGCAATCAGGTATTTCTGGAAGTTCCACTTGGGCGCCTGCCCGCTGGCTTGTGCCAATGCCTTGAAGAAAGGGTTGGCCGTCTCACCCGTCACGCTGCTGGCCTCCGCCATGGGAAACTCGATGAAATAGGTGAGCTTGCAGAAATCGGCGATCTGCTTGTTGTCCGCCAGCTCCTGCTTGAAGTCGTTGGAGGGAAAGCCCACCACCGTCAAACCCTGCGCCTTGTACTGCTTATACATGGCCTCGAGCTTCTCGAACTGGGGCGTGTAGCCGCACTTGCTGGCGGTATTCACCACCAGGATGGGCTTGCCCGCCAGGCTGCACAGATCGAGCGGCTTGCCCTGCAGGGTCTTGAATTCGTGCTTGAGCAAAGCCGGGCAGTCGGCTGCATACAGGGCAGGTGCTGCCAGCAGGGCAATGAGTGCGGTGAGTCTACGCAGCATGGTACGGCCTCCACAGTGAACAGTGGCGTGACCATATCCCCGCCACCAGCCAAGGTCAATCAAGGTGTTTTGCCCATATGGCGTCCAGGCTAGACAGAAAGCTGTGCTGCCAGCCTGACTACCTGGGGCGCAATCTCCTCGGCCCAGCGTGCCGGCGTCAGCCGGTAGGCCGGGCCGCTGCAATTGATGGCCATGGCCGGCGCGCTACCGGCGATGGGCACGGCCACGGCATGGATGTCGGGCTCAAACTCACCGTAAGAGGCGCAGAAGCCAGTCTCGCCGTAAGTAGTTTGCGCAGCGTGCAGCCGCGCCGCCACCTCAGGCCAGCGACCACCGTACTCGTCGGCCAGCAGGCAAGTCACTTCCTGCCGCTCCGCCGGCGCCAGCGCCATGTATAGCGCCCTGCCTATGGCGGTGGTCGCCAGTGGCACGGTAGAACCCACCTCCAGCCTGATCCCCACCCTGGTCAGTGCCCGGCAGGTTTCGACATAGACCACCCGGGTTCCCTGCCGCACGCCCAGCGTGACGGACAAGCCGGTCTCTTCCGACAGGCGCCGCATGGGCTCGCGCGCGCGTTCTCGCAGGTCCAACCCCGATAAGGCCGCAAAACCCAGGGTCAGCACGGCGGGTGCCGGGCGATACTTGCCTGATTCGTCCTGGCTCAGGTAACCGAGCTTGCACAGGGTGTAGGTCAGCCGCGAAACCGTCGATTTCGGCAAGCCACAGCGTTGCGCCAGCTCGGTATTACCCAGCGCACGGTCGCCGGCCTGGTAGGCCGCCAGTACATCCAGGCCGCGCGCCAGCGCGGTGACAAACAATCGGTCCTGATCCTCGTTCACGTCGCTCTACCCTTGGGTTCGATGATCACCAGCGCAATACCGGCAACCAGCAGGCCTGCACCCAGCCAGAACACCAGCGCGGGCACCTCATTGAAAAACACATAGCCCAATGCCGGGCTGAACAGCAGCAGTGAGAAGCTACCCGCCTCCACGGCCGAGGCATCGCCCGCGCGGTAGGCATGGAAGTACGCCAGATAGATGCCCGAGGCAGACAGGGCAACCAGCGGCAGCAACCACCACAGATCCCACGGCACCGTGGGCAGGCTGAAGCCGGTGAACAGGCCAAAAGTCAGCCAGCAGGCCACCTGGCTCCAGGTCAGCACCGCGATGGCCTTTTCGTCGGCCGAGTATTTTTTCAGCACCACCCCCAGCATGGATTCCATGAATGCCCCCAGCAGTGCCACCAGGGCCGCCAGCCGGAAAGCATCAACCCCTGGCTGCAGTATCACCAGCACACCACAGAAGCCGACCCCGACACCCAGCCAGCGCAGCCCATGGGGCTTCTCCCCCAGCAGCATCACACCCAGCGGCAGCATGAACAGCGAGCCGGTCATCAGATAAGCGCTCGCCTCGGCCAGTGGCAGATGCGCGACCGCCCAGGCAGCACACCAGGCCGAGGTGACGATAAACAGCGCGCGTATCAGATGCAGCCGTGGATTGCGGGTGGCCATGGCGCGCCCACGCGTCAGGATGGCCAAGGGCAGCAATAGCAGCAGCACCAGGGTGGCTTGCAGAAACAACACCTGCTTGGGTGCCAGCCCCCGGCTCATCAACTGCTTGTTGCAGCTATCGAGTACGGCCCAGCACAGCATGCCCAGTATCACCAGCAGCACCCCACGGGTATTGCCACTGAGCGCATCCCAGCGATTCTTAAGGCTTTTCTGCATCCGTGCTTTCTGATTTCGGCTCGCCGCCCGACTTTACACCCCGTCCGGCAAACGGTATTCTGTTTCGCATGGTGAAATTATGTTCCGCAATGCGGAACAACTCAAGTTTTGCGTGATACGGCCAAGGTGTCGTCCTGGCCGGTGGCATTCAGGTGCAGCAGGCCTGCCAGGACCGCCTCACCGTATCGGGCAAACCCAGCAACGCAGTAGATGGAGACAGACATGGCCAAGCCGCACTTTCAATGGGACGACGCACTCTTGCTGGATGAACAGCTGACCGACGACGAGCGCATGATTCGCGACGCAGCACGCGATTACTGCCAGGGCCGCTTGCAGCCCCGCGTTTTGGAAGCCAACCGGCACGAGCGTTTCGACCGCGAGATCATGACTGAGCTGGGCGAACTGGGTTTCCTGGGTTCCACCATTGAGGGTTACGGCTGCGCCGGCGTCAGCCATGTGGCCTATGGCCTGGTTGCGCGTGAAGTCGAGCGTGTCGATAGCGGGTACCGCTCGGCCATGAGCGTGCAAAGCTCGCTGGTGATGTACCCCATCTATGCCTACGGCACCGAAGAACAGAAGCAGAAGTACCTGCCCAAGCTGGCAACCGGCGAATGGGTGGGCTGCTTTGGCCTGACCGAACCCAACCATGGCTCCGACCCCGGCAGCATGATTACCCGCGCCCGCTCGGTTGATGGCGGCTACTCGCTGTCTGGCGCCAAGATGTGGATCACCAACTCGCCCATTGCCGATGTGTTCGTGGTGTGGGCCAAGACCGACGACGGCGAGATTCGTGGCTTTGTGCTGGACAAGGGCATGAAGGGCCTGTCCGCCCCCAAGATAGAAGGCAAGTTCTCGCTGCGCGCCTCCATCACCGGCGAAATCGTGATGGATGAGGTTTTCGTGCCGGAAGCCAACCTGCTGCCCAATGTGCGTGGCCTCAAGGGTCCGTTCGGCTGCCTCAACAAGGCCCGTTACGGCATCGCCTGGGGCGCCATGGGTGCCGCCGAGTTCTGCTGGCACGCTTCCCGCCAGTACACCCTGGATCGCAAGCAGTTTGGCCGCCCCCTGGCAGCCACCCAGCTGATGCAGCTGAAGCTGGCCAACTTCCAGACCGAGATCACCCTGGGCCTGCAAGCCGCCCTGCGTGTGGGCCGCCTGATGGACGAAGGCCGCGCAGCACCCGAGATGATCTCGCTGATCAAGCGCAACAACTGCGGCAAGGCGCTGGAAATCGCCCGCATCAGCCGTGACATGCACGGCGGCAACGGCATCAGCGACGAGTTCCATGTCATCCGCCATGTGATGAACCTGGAGGCCGTCAACACCTACGAAGGCACCCATGATGTGCACGCCCTGATCCTGGGCCGTGCCCAGACCGGCATCGCCGCCTTCGGCAGCTAAGTCCCCTCCTTCCCCGGCCTGCGCAAGCGCGCCGGGGATCAGTTTGCAATCGCATCTACCCGGTGCGACGCCGGGCAGGCGGGCCTGTTTATACGATAGGCCCGGCCTGCCCTCGTTATATAAAGGGCAGCCATGTCTGCACTACAGCATCTCCGCATCCTCGACCTCTCCCGCGTCCTGGCTGGTCCCTGGGCCACTCAGCAACTGGCCGATATGGGCGCCGAGGTCATCAAGATAGAAAAGCCCGACGGCGGCGACGACACCCGCGGCTGGGGGCCACCTTTCCTCAAGGACAGCGAAGGCCAGCCTACCCGCGAGTCGGCCTATTACCTGTGCGCCAACCGGGGCAAAAAATCGGTCGCCATCGACATGGCCAGCCCAGAGGGCCAGGCCCGACTGCGCGAACTAGTGAAAGACTGCGATGTGGTGGTGGAGAACTTCAAGGTCGGCGGTCTGAAGAAATATGGCCTGGACTACGACAGCCTGGCTGCCATCAAGCCCGACCTGGTGTATTGCTCCATCACTGGCTTCGGCCAGCAGGGGCCGCGCGCAGACCAGGCTGGCTACGATTTCATGATCCAGGGCCTGGGCGGGCTGATGAGCATCACCGGCGACCCGCAGGGCGAGCCGCAGAAAGTGGGCGTGGCCGTCACCGACCTGTTCACCGGCATGTATGCCACCGTCGCCATACTGGCGGCCCTGGCCCACCGTGACCGCACTGGCATCGGCCAGCATATCGACCTGGCGCTGTTCGACTGCCAGTTGGCCATGCTGGCCAATGTGGCCAGCAACTATCTGGTCGGCAATGTACAGCCCCCCCGCTACGGCAATGCTCACGCCAATATCGTGCCTTACCAGGCGTTCGCCGCCAGTGACGGCCACGTTATCGTCGCCGTGGGCAACGATGGCCAGTTCGGCCGCTTTGCCGAGCTGTGCGGCCATGCCGAGTGGGCGCAAGACGCCCGTTTTGCCACCAACAAGGCACGGGTGGAAAACCGCCAGATACTGGTACCGATGATCAGTGACGCCCTGGCCACCCAGCCACGCAGCCACTGGATCAGCGGGATGGAAAGCCTGGGCATACCCGGCGGCCCCATCAACACCATACCCGAGGCACTGGCCGAGCCACAGGCGCTGGCCCGTGGCGCCGTGGTGGAGATTCCCCATCCTGCAGGCAGCGTCAAGATGGTGGCCAATCCCATCAAATTTTCCAAGACACCGATCTGCTATGACACCCCGCCGCCCACCCTGGGCGAGCACACGGCGGCATATTGAGACTGGGCCGGGGCCACACCGGCCGGCCAGCAAGAAAACAAGGAATACCCATGAGCACAAACGACAAGATCAGTGAATTTCTCGACCAGCATGGCATACGCGAGGTGGAGTGCCTGGTGCCCGACATCAACGGCGTACCGCGTGGCAAGGGACTGCCGGCCAAGGCATTTGCCAGCGGTGCCGAGCTGCGACTGTGTCGTGCCGTGGCCATACATACAGTGACGGGCGAGTGGGCGGACTACCAGTACTCTGGCGAAGGCGACCCGGACATGAAGCTGGAGCCGGTGCTGGACACCCTCAAGCCTGTGCCCTGGGCCAGCCGCCCCCGTGCGCTATGCATACACGATTGCGTCGACCTCGATGGCACCCCTACCCCCATCGCCCCCCGCACGGTATTGAAGAACGTGCTGGCACGCTACCAGCAGCACGGCTGGTCGCCCGTGGTGGCGCCCGAGTTGGAGTTTTACCTGCTGGCCGCCGGCAACACCCCGGAGGCGCCATTCCAGCCATTTTCCGGCCCGCGTGGCCGGGCCGAGATCGGCAACCAGGGCTTTACCCTGGGCGGCCTGAATGATCTGGCCGCATTCTGGGATGAGGTCTACGCCGCCCTGGAGACGCTGGATGTTCCTGCCGACACCTTTGTGCATGAGCTAGGCCCGGCCCAGTACGAAATCAACCTGTTGCACGGCAATGCCCTGCAGCTGGCCGACCAGACCCTGCTGTTCAAATACGCGCTGCGCGAGATCGGCTTCAAGCACGGCCTGCAGGTGGTATTCATGGCCAAGCCGCTGGCGGGCGAGCCCGGCAGCTCCATGCATATCCATCAAAGCGTGGTGGATGCCCATGGCAACAATATCTTCAGCGCGGCCGATGGCCAGCCCACCGAGCTGTTCTACCAGTTCATCGCCGGCCAGCAGCAAGGCATACCCGAGCTGATGCCGCTGTTCTGCCCGCATGTCAACAGCTACCGCCGCTTTGCCAAGCACATGGCTGCACCGGTGAACCTGAGCTGGGGCTACGACAACCGTACCGTGGGTATACGCATTCCCCGCTCCGGTGCCGCCGCCCGCCGGGTGGAAAACCGCATTCCCGGCTGCGACGCCAACCCCTATCTGGCACTGGCCGCCAGCCTGGCCTGCGGCCTGCATGGCATAGAGCAGCAGCTCAAGCCCACCGCCGAAGCCGAAGGCACGGTATTCAACCAGGAAGGCGAGACCGGCCCCAGCCTGCCCCGCACGCTGGACAGTGCGCTGGAGCGCATGGGCCAGAGCAAGCTGGCGCGCGAGTGGCTGGGCGCCGAGTTTGTCGACAGCTATATTGCAGTCAAGGAGACCGAGATGGCCAGCTTCTGGCACGAGGTCACGCCGTGGGAGCGTCGCTACTTGGGCAATCTGGTCTGATAGCCCACATTTGGCTGACAAGGCGCCCCCAGGGGCGCCTTTGTTTTGCGCACACGGTATATAAAACAGACAGCGCTCGCCGTCACGATTGATCGGCGCAGCTTGGCACGGCACAATCAGACCGACGCCCGGACTAGGGTAAAACAGGGATCGCTATGGCAGCGCTGGGCTTACGTGGTAAATCCTTGCTGGCACTCGTGCTGGCCTGTCTCATCGCCCTGATACCTGCCGTGCTGATCGGTTGGCAGCTGGTCGACAATATCCGCAATCACTTCGGGCTGGCCTATGCCCGCAACTTCACCCAGCTGAACCAGCAGAAGATACTGGCCCCCGTCTCGCGCGAGCTGGCACTGTCTGTGCGCCTGGCCGATTCCGAAGTCACCCGCCAATGGCTGCAGGACGAGACCGATCCAGCCAAATCCGCCCTGTTCTTCCGTGAGGCCGAGGGCTACCGCCGGGATTTTCGTGATCACTCCTATTTCGTGATCAGCAATGGCAGCCGCCGCTACTTCCTCAACGAGGCCGGCAAGCCCGCCAGTACCGAACCGCGCTACACCCTGGACCCTGCCGACAGCAACGACGCCTGGTTCTTCAATACCATGCGCAGCACTGCGCCCTACAATATCAATATCAACCACGACCATAAACTCAAAGTCACCCGGGTATGGTTCAACGTGGTGGTGAGCGACGGTGACCGCAAGCTGGGCCTGGCGGGTACAGGCCTGGACCTGAGCAATTTCCTGCGCGACTTTATCGTCAGTGGTGAAAAGGGCGTTACGCCCATGATTCTGGACAGGCGCGGCGCCATCCAGGCCCACCCCGATGAGACGCTGATTGCCCTCAATTCCGGCACCCAGCAAACCGGCGGCGGCAGCACCCTGTTCCGCCTGCTGAGGCCCGATGACGAGAACGCGGTCCGCCAGACCATGCAGGCCGCCGAGGCACAGCCCAATGGCGTACATACCACCTGGGTCAGCCTGGCGGGCAAGCAGCAGTTGCTGGCCATAGCCTATCTGCCCGAGCTGCAATGGCATGTGGCCACGGCCGTCGATCTGCATACCGCGAAAGTGCTGGATGCCGGCTGGCTAGCGCCGGCCGCCATTGCCCTGGGCGTGCTGCTGGTGGCCCTGCTGCTGGGCTTTGGCTACGCCGCCGAGCATCTGGTGCTCAAGCCCTTGCGGCGTCTCCACCAATCCGCTCGCGCCATTGCAGCTGGCGAATACGACGTCGCCCTGCCCCATGGCAGCCAGGACGAGATCGGCGAACTGAGCCGTGCTTTCGGCATCATGGCCGACAAGGTACGCAGCCATACCACCGAGCTGGAGAGCCGGGTGCGTGAACGTACCCAGGCACTGGAGCGGGCCAACCGGGAAATGGTGGCCGCCCACAAGAAGATAGACGACTCCATCGACTACGCCAGCCTGATACAGCGTGCCATCCTGCCCAACCGGCAGCTGGTGAGCGCCTTGGGTGAACGCCATGCCGTGCTATGGCGCCCGCGTGATGTGGTAGGCGGTGATTTCTATGTCTACCGCGCCGCCGACGATGCCTGTCTGTTCGGGGTGGTCGACTGCGCCGGCCACGGCGTGCCCGGTGCCTTGATGACCATGCTGGGCCACGCCGCCATAGACCAGGCCATACTGGATGCAGGCCTGGACGACCCGGCCGGCATACTGAGCCGGGCCGACCAGATCATCCGCAGCATGTTGCGGGACGAGCCGGAGCGGCAGGCCCTGGCCACCAATATGGATGTCGGCCTGGCCTATGTGGATCTGAAGCAGCGGCAGGTGACGTTTGCCGGGGCCAAGATTGCGCTCTATTTCAGCGATGGCGATGTAGTCGACGAGCTGCCCGGCGCCCGGCGTGCCATCGGTGACAAGCGGGTAGGCCATTACAGCAACGAGCATGTGCCTCTGCTGCCTGGCCGCACCTTCTACCTGAGCACAGACGGCTTCCTGGACCAAGCCGGCGGCGAGCTGGGGTTTGGCTTTGGTACCAGCCGTTTTGCCGAGATGCTGGCCCGCCATGCCCGCCTGCCACTGGCGGAGCAGGGCGAAGCATTCGCTGCTACCCTGGCAGCCTATCAAGGTGAGCACGCCCAACGCGACGACATCACCATGCTGTGTTTCCGTTTTGACTGATTCCGCTACCTGACCCTGGAGCCATAATGGAACCGTTCGATCTCTTCAGCATGCGGGAGGCCTACAACCGGCAGCAGATCATGCTCTGCTTCAACGGCCCCATCTCGCGCAGCCTGATCGAGGAAATAGGCAACGCATTGCGCAACTACCTGGAAGCCGATCACGCCCACCCATCCGCCGCCATGGATGTGTTTGCCGTCTATATCGAAATGACGCAGAACATCCGCCATTACGCCACACTCAAAGGCTGGCAGGAGCAGGAAGCCGCCGCTACCGTGGTCATCGCCCGCGATGAGGCAGGCCGTTATGTGGTGTCGGCTGGCAATATGGTGGAAGCAGCCGACGGTGCCGGCTTGCTGGCCAAGGTGGAGTCGCTGGCCGGGCTGGACAAGATCCAGCTCAAGGCCATTTACAAGGAACAATTGCGCAAGCCACGCGATGGCGGCGCAGCCACTGGCGCAGGCCTGGGCCTGATCGACATCGCCCGCAAGGCCAGCGAGCCGCTGCTCGCATCCATGCGGCCATTGAACGACGATAGGGCTTTCATCAGCCTGCGCGCCGTTATCTGAATACCCAGCAAGAGCCAAGACCATGAGTGATTTTTCCATCCCACGCAGCCAGTCCACTCCCGCCATACAGGGCAACTGGAGCGAGGGTGTGCTGTCCATGCAGGGTGACTCCTACCCGGAGAACTCCTACGAACTGTTCCACCAGGTTTTCGAGTGGGTAGAGCGCTTCCTGCAGGATGCCGGCCGCCCCCTGACGCTGGAACTGCACCTGCTCTATCTCAATACCAGCAGCATCAAGGCCATGATGGATATCTTCGACCTGCTGGAAGTAGCCCACCATGCCGGCCAACCGGTGGCGGTAAACTGGCATTACGACAAGCGCAACGAGCGGGTGGCCGATCTGGCCGAGGAATTCAAGGAAGACTGTACCTTCCCCTTTGCCATCGTAGGATTCTAAGGCGGCCACATCCGATGACACGCGATCAACGCGATCTGGACGAGCTGGTCAAGCGCCTACTGGCCGACCCCGCCAACAGCGACCACCCCATGCACTATGCACTTAGCCAGCTATGGCTGGCGCATCGTGAGCTGCTCAACCGCATAGAGCGCATTACCCATGTCTCCGACGCCTACCAGAGCATTGCCCGGGAGCGGGAGATGAGCCTGGCAGAACGCTTCGACAAGCAGCTGCGGCAACTGGAGAAAGTCGCCCGTATCTCCGACCGCTACCAGCAGATGATGCGCGAACTCAATATTGCGCTGGAAGAAGCCTCCACCCACGACGTGCTGACCGCCCTGGCCAACCGCCGCCTGCTGATGGAAAGGCTCAAGGCCGAGACGGAGCGCGCAGGCCGCCTGCAGCACGCATTCTGCGTCGCCATGGTGGACATCGACCACTTCAAGCAGGTCAACGACCAGCATGGCCACGACACGGGCGACCGGGTGCTGATCGAGATTGCACGTGTCATGCAGGCTGAAGTGCGCGAGTACGATCTTTGCGGACGCTGGGGGGGTGAGGAGTTTCTGATCTTGCTGCCCGAGCTTGATCTGGCTTCTGCCCAGGTGGTGGTAGAGCGCGTGCGCCTGGGCATACGCAAGCTGGCCATACGCCAGGGTACTGAAGCACTCACCATTACCGTCAGCGCCGGCTTGGCTGCCCACCTGCCGGGTGAGAGCTATTCCGACACAATCAACCGCGCCGACGCCGCCCTGCTACGCGCCAAACAGCATGGCCGCGACTGCCTGGTGCTGGCCAGTTAGCGCGCCCGCATGGCGTTGCTGAGTAGGTGGCTTCCGGCTGCACTGATGTGTAACGCCGGGGGCCTCTTGGCACCTGCCCAGTCCCGCGTCACCAAGACTGCCTTGTATCCATAGCAGGCTTTCAGAGCCACCCCTTGTCCCGCGCCAATCTGGCCGCCTCCACCCGGTTGGCCGCCCCCAGCTTGCCTATGGCCTCAGACAGATAGTTGCGCACCGTCCCCTCCGATAGGTGGATCAAACCCGCTATCTCGGCCGATGATTTACCCTCGCCGGCCCAACGCAGCACTTGCCGTTCCCGATCGGTCAGCGGGTCATCGCCATCCCAGCCAGCCATGGCCAGCTCAGGGTCTATCGCCCTGCCGCCGCTCGCCACCCGCCGTATGGCGGATGCCAGTTGCTCGCTGGGCGCATCCTTCAACAGGTAGCCCCCCACACCGGCAGCCATGGCCCGCCGCAGATAGCCGGCCCGGCCAAAGGTGGTCACGATCACCACCCGGGTGGGCAGCCGCAGGGTCTTGACCTGCTGCGCCAGTTCCAGTCCCGTCATCAGTGGCATCTCGATATCCGTCAGCAGGATATCGGGCTGCAGGCTTTCGACCAGCGCCAGCGCAGCGCGGCCATCACCCGCCTCGGCGATCACCGCCAGGTCGGGCTCCAGCCCCAGCAGTGCCGCCAACGCGCCGCGCACCAGCGCCTGATCTTCAGCCAACACGATACGCAGCTTGCTCACATCCACCCCCAACTGGTCTCTCACATCATCAACTGGTCGTTGCCAGCGGCACACTGGCCCGCAAGCACATACCGGGCTGCAGCATAGACCAGTCCAACTGCCCGCCCACCGCCAGCAATCGCTCACGCATACCGGCCAAGCCATTGCCAGGCACGATATCGCGCTGGCTTCTGCCGTCGTCCTCTACCTGCAGCACCAGTTGGCTGGCGTTGATCGCCACCGCTATCCTGGCCTTGCTGGCACCCGCGTGGCGCACGATATTGGTACTGGCTTCCAGCACTGCCTGCGCCAATGCATGCTCACTGGCTGGGCTCAGGCTGGGCAGGCTGGCGATGGCCAGCTCGGTCTTGAGACCTGCCGCACGCAGCATGGTATCCGCCGCCTGGGTGGCATCCAGCAATCCCACGCTGCGCAGGCCGACAATGGCCTGGCGCACCTCGGAAAGTGCCGAACGGGCTACTTCCGCCACCTCCCGCATCTCGCCACTGGCCCGTGCCGGCTCGGTTGCCACCAGCTTGTGCGACAGTTCGGCCTTGATGGCGATCAGGCTGAGGGTGTGGCCCAGTAGGTCATGCAGGTCACGGGCAATACGCTCGCGCTCCGCCAGCTGTGCCAGCCGCTCTATCTCCTCGTCCTTCTGCGCGATGGTCCGGCGAGAAGCCCGGCCGGCGCGCGCCCCCAGGGTGCCAAACCCCACCCCCAGCAACACGGCCGAGAGCACGCCGTAATACACCCCGCCCATATCATGCCAGCTGAGGTAGGCAAACGACGCCACCGTCGTGACGATGATCATGGCAGCCGCCTCCCGCATGCTTGCCCTAATAGCGGGGAAACCGGCATAGATGAACAAGGTATGGGCAAACGGGTTGTAGGGAAACAGCGCCACCCCCAGCAGGAAGATCAGCGCACTACAGAGCCACAGTCGCGGGCCGGTGGCGTAGAAACTCCCGAAGTGCAGCGGCAGGAAAGCCCCTATCGCCAGCGCCGTCGCCAGCCAGCCCTCACTCTGCATGCGCTGCAGCGGCAGGAACAGAAAGGCCAGGTAGATCAGGCTGCCCCAGGGGCCATCAAAGAAACCTTCGGCTTCTGCATGGTCTTCCCTGGTCGCACTATCTCGCCCGCACTGCAATGGATTCGTCTTCATGTTCGCCTCCTTGAGTGCCATCCGCTTCAATTGGGGATCAAACCCACATCAGCCAGCTCGAACTGGAACGGCCCGGTGCGCATGGCCGCTACCAGCCCCAGCCAGGTCGTGGTCTTGGGATCAAAGCCCTTGAGGCTGGCCCACTCCAGTTTCACCTCGCGCCAGTCTGCCTCGGCCTTGAAGGTGGCCGCAGCGGGCTGATAGCCGCCAGCTTGCCAGAAGGCCTGCAATGCGTAGGTCGCACCATCGCCCCGCACCTTGAAGCGTATGCCCTTGGCAGCAGAAAGATCGGTAGGCGCAAAAGGCTGCTTGCCGGGATTGAACGCCACACCCGCCCATGGGTAGGCAAAGCCCGGCTTCAGTTCGCCATCCAGCTTGAGACTGACCTGGCCTGTTGGGCCGGTGCCCGCACTGAGCGCTACCTGCGATTTGCCGCTCATCACGCTATCGACGTTCTGCTGCCAGCTGCCGAAGGGCGCTGCCATCACCAGCTTGCCGGCATCACTGCTGAACAAGCCCAGCTTGCCATCCGCCGGCAGCGCCATCTGCGGGCGCATAGCCGCTTTCGCCGCAGCCTGCTGCAGCGCTAGCCGGCGCGCCTGCCGCAAGGGGCTGACCGCCGTACCAGCCTTCCAGACCTCCACAATATCGCGGGTGGCGCGGATATCCACGGTAGGGTCCCCCTTCACCAGCAGCAGATTGGCCTTCATCCCCTTGGCAATGCGGCCGCTGTCCTGCAGGCCGAAAGCCTTGGCAGGCACCGAAGTCGCAGCGGCCAGCGCTTCGCCAGCGCTCAGCCCTGCCTGGGTCAGCAGTTCCAGTTCACGATGCAGGCTGGCGCCATGCAGGGTCCCTGGGTTACCGGCATCGGTACCGGCCAGGATAGGCACACCGGCAGCCTTGAGCTTGCCCAGGCTGGCGCGCATCAGGGTATCGAGACGCGCACTGCGGTCAACCGGCCGCATCACCTGCTTCAGCACGCCTTGCTGGCCGGCATCCAGCATGTCGGCAATGGCGGCTTGCGCCAGCAGGCTGGAGCCGCCGGCACGTCCATAAACGCTTTCATTCACCGCGTAGGTAGGAATAATGAATACCTTCTTCTGCCTGGCCAGTTGCACAAAGGCATCGTCCACCTCGCTATCGGTAAACTGGTGCACCAGGCCGTCTGCCCCTGCTGCCACGGCATCCTTGGCCGCAGCCTGGGTGGACACATGCACCACGGCCAGTTTGCCGCGGCTATGGGTGGCCTTGATCGCCGCCGTCAGGGTGGGCAGGTCCAGGGTCGTGAAGTTGATGCCATAGTGCTTGCCGTCGTCGTAGACCAGCTTGATAAAGTCCGACCCTTCCGCCAGCCGCGCCTCGATAAACGCATCAGCATCTTCCGCCCGGTTCAGCGTGGGGATGGTAAAGCCGTACTCAGTCCCGTGGCCGCCCGGCGTGGTCACCAGCGTACCGGCGGTATAGAGATCGGCCTGATCCAACAGCTTGCCAGCCGCCATGCGGGCCTTGATGCTGCGTGCCATCTCCAGCGGCATAAACATATCCAGCTGGGTAGTGACTCCCAGCAGCAGCGGCAGCTCGTGGTTGGCATAGGCGTGCACATGGCTGTCCATCAAGCCGGGGAGCAGGGTACAGCCGTCGCAGCGCACCTCGGTGGCACCCGCCGGGGTAGCCCCCCGGAAATCTGCATCGGCAATCTTGCCGTCTGCCAGCAGCACATTGCGTTTGGGCAGGCGCTGGGTGCCGTCGAACACGGCCACATCGCGTATCAATACCGGTTCAGCCGCGTGGGCTGCGCCAGACAGGGCCAGGACACTGGCAACGACCAGGGGAAAAGCAGACATCGGTGACTCCTCTTTGTAGGCAACGTCGCCATTATTCGGCAGCTACCTTGCCCGCCCCAGTGTGCCCTGTCACCACTTGCAGCTGACAAATGTCACAAAGGCATGGGCTAAGAGCCTGTTCAAAGACTTTTCGCAGCGTCGCTGATCTGGAAAACGGCCATTCACTGCGTTGTGGCGCTTGGCAATAACTTGTTATTGCCTGCGCACCACGCCTTTTGCCTGGCCATTTTCCAGATCAGCCCTACGGGTTCGCAGCCTTGCCGGCGAAGGGCGGCGTTGCAAGCCGCTGACGGTACCGGTACCGCTGCGCGGCTTGCGCCTTGCCCTTCATCCGGCAAGGTTGCGAACGACGCGGCGAAAAGACTTTGAACAGGCTCTAAGCATGCTGTTTGCAACAGGCGTGAAAAAAGCACCCGCAGGTGCTTTTCTCTTAGCCTCGCCAGCCCAAATCAGAAGCGGTAGTCCGCGCCGAAGGTCAGGGTCGAGATGGCCACATCGTCCAGCTTGGCGTAACGGATGTACTCGCTACGCAGGCCGATGTTCTGGGTAACCGCATAGCGTACACCCAGGCCCAGCATAGCCCGGTTTTTGCTGTCAGATTCCACTTCGACTGACGAACCTTCGCGTATGGTGGTCTTGCCCTTGACATGCACCACGCCCACGCGGCCGAACAGTGCGAATTTGTCGGACAGCGGGTAGGAACCGACTGCCGTTGCTTCCACGGCACTCAGCTTATGGTTCACGTTCCAACTGCCGTACTGTTGATTGAGCTTGCTCAGGCTGCGATAGCTCAGTTCTGCTGCGATATGGTCATTGAATTGATAGCCACCTGTCAGCGCCCAGCTATCGTCATAGCGGTGTCCGCCGAAGTCGCCATCAGAAACGGCCAGCTTGGTGCGGCCCATGTCGGCCCCCACATAAAAACCATTGGCGAATGCCGGGGCAGCCAGCGCAGCGGACAAAGCGATCAGGGTAAATTGTTTCTTCACAGTTATGCCTCTTGTTTGCATAGGTATTAGCAGATGCCTGACGAGAACCAGCATCTACACCATTGCGTAAACCCGGCCCCGTCGGGGGCGGCGATTTTATCGCGCTGCAACAAATAGTCAAACGCAGCCAGCCTGAGGCTACCCTTGGCTGCTCCCAGAAAAGCAGATAGCCGCAATCTGCGGCTATCTGTGGGCACTGAACGCTTACGGGCAGATCAGTTGGAGAAGAAGTCCTTCACCTTGTCCATCCAGGAGTTGGCTCGTGGATTGTGCTTGGCGTCATCTTCCAGGCTGATGTTCTCGAACTCGCGCAGCAGCTCGCGCTGCCGCTCGGTCAGCTTGACCGGGGTCTCCACCACCACATGGCACATCAGGTCGCCGGTAATGGCGCTGCGCACGCCCTTGATACCCTTGCCACGCAAACGGAAGACCGCACCCGTCTGGGTCTCGGCCGGTATCTTGAGCTTGACCGCGCCATCCAGCGTGGGTATCTCGATCTCGCCGCCCAGTGCGGCAGTCGCAAAGCTGATTGGCATTTCGCAATGCAGATCGTTGCCTTCACGCTCGAATACGCCGTGAGCCTTGAGGTGGATGACCACATACAGGTCGCCCGGTGGGCCGCCGTTGACGCCAGGCTCACCCTCACCGCTCAGGCGGATACGATCGCCCTCATCCAGACCAGCCTGTATCTTCACGTTCAGGGTCTTGTAGGTCTTGACCCGTCCCTGGCCATTACAGGCACGGCATGGGTCGGGAATGACCTTACCGCTACCGTGACAGGTGGGGCAGGTCTGCTGCAGGCTGAAAAAGCCCTGCTGCACCCGTACCTGGCCATGGCCGCCGCACGTACCGCAGGTCTTGGCCTGGGTACCCGGCTTGGCGCCTGAGCCATGGCAGGTATCGCATTCCTCGTGCGAAGGAATCTTGATCTTGGTCTCGGTGCCGCGCGCGGCTTCCTCGAGGCTGATTTCAAGGTTGTAGCGCAAGTCGGAGCCACGATACACATTGGAGCGGCCACCACGGCCGCCGCCACCGAAGATATCGCCAAAGATGTCGCCAAAGGCATCGGCAAAACCACCGCCGCCAAAGCCACCACCACCCATGCCGGCCTGCGGGTCTACCCCGGCGTGGCCATACTGGTCATAGGCAGCCCGCTTCTGGCTGTCGGACAGTATCTCGTAGGCCTCCTTGGCCTCCTTGAACTTGTCTTCAGCATCCTTGCTGTCGGGATTGCGATCTGGGTGGTACTTCATCGCCAGCTTGCGATAGGACTTCTTGATGTCCTCATCGCTGGCGTCCCGGTTGACACCCAGAATCTCGTAAAAGTCTTTTTTTGCCATGATCAGATTTGCATAACGTGAAGTGTGAAACTGAAACAGCCAGCATCCCGGCTGCTCTGCGGCTGACAGTACCCGGCGCACCCAGGACAGTGCTACGCCTCTTCGGCACTTTGCCGTGTCCACCAGCCCGGATTCTTGGGCGGCGAGACACGGCAGCATGCCTTATCCGGCAGGCAAGGCCAACTGCGCCTCACCCGGAAAAGTACCGGCGGTAGCCTGGCTCAGGGCTAGAGGCGGCAAACCACCGCCTGCCCCCTGGCCCGGCACCCTCGCCGGTCTCTTCCACTTCACGCTTATTGCTTGTCGTCCTTCACTTCGGTGAACTCGGCATCCACCACATTGCTGTCGTCCTTCTTGGCCTCGCCAGCCGGGGCTTCGGCACCTTCTGCGCCTTGCTGGGCGGCGTACATCTTCTCAGCCAGCTTGTGCGAGGCGCTCATCAGCGCTTCGGACTTGGCATCGATGGCGGCCTTGTCATCACTCTTCACGACGCCTTCGGCTTCGGTCAGGGCAGCTTCAATGGCGGCCTTCTCGTCGGCGGCGATCTTGTCACCGAATTCGCCCAAGGACTTCTTCACCGAGTGGATCAGGCTTTCCAGCTGGTTGCGTGCACCCACCAGTTCGGTCAGCTTCTTGTCTTCTTCGGCGTTGGCTTCGGCATCCTTCACCATGCGCTGAATTTCTTCTTCGCTCAGGCCGGAATTGGCCTTGATGGTGATGTTGTTGGCCTTGCCAGTCGCCTTGTCCTTGGCCGACACATGCAGAATGCCGTTGGCGTCGATGTTGAACTCCACCTCGATCTGCGGCACACCACGGGCAGCACTGGGGATACCCTCCAGATTGAACTGGCCCAGCGACTTGTTGGCAGCCGCCTTCTCGCGCTCGCCCTGCAGCACGTGAATGGTCACGGCGCTCTGGTTGTCATCAGCGGTAGAGAACACCTGCGACGCCTTGGTCGGGATGGTGGTGTTCTTCTGGATCAGCTTGGTCATCACGCCGCCCAGGGTTTCGATACCCAGGCTCAGCGGGCTCACATCCAGCAGCAGCACGTCCTTGCGGTCGCCCGACAGCACCGAACCCTGGATGGCAGCCCCCACTGCCACGGCTTCATCCGGGTTCACATCGCGGCGGGCTTCCTTGCCAAAGAACTCCTTTACCTTGTCGATGACCTTGGGCATGCGGGTCTGACCGCCAACCAAGATTACGTCGTCAATGTCGGTCACCTTGAGGCCGGCATCCTTCAGCGCAATACGGCAAGGCTCGATCGAACGCTCGACCAGGTCTTCCACCAGGCTCTCGAACTTGGCGCGGCTGATCTTCATGGCCAAGTGCTTGGGGCCGGTGGCGTCCATGGTCACATAGGGCAGGTTGATCTCGGTCTGGCTGGTCGACGACAGTTCGATCTTGGCCTTTTCGGCCGCTTCCTTCAGGCGTTGCAGCGCCATCACATCGTTCTTCAGATCGATACCTTGTTCCTTCTTGAACTCGGTCACGATGTAGTCGATCAGACGCTGGTCAAAGTCTTCGCCGCCCAGGAAGGTGTCGCCATTGGTCGCCAGCACTTCGAACTGCATGTCGCCGTCCACATCGGCAATCTCGATGATGGAGATATCGAAAGTACCGCCACCCAGGTCATAGACAGCAACCTTGCTGTCGCCCTTTTCCTTCTTGTCCAGGCCAAAGGCCAGCGCGGCAGCGGTAGGCTCGTTGATGATGCGCTTCACATCCAGGCCAGCAATGCGGCCGGCATCCTTGGTGGCTTGGCGTTGGCTGTCATTGAAGTAGGCCGGCACGGTGATCACGGCTTCGGTCACTTCCTCGCCCAGGTAATCCTCGGCGGTCTTCTTCATCTTGCGCAGCACTTCCGCGCTGATCTGCGGCGGGGCCATCTTCTTGCCCTTCACTTCCACCCAGGCATCGCCATTGTCGGCGCGCGAGATGGTGTAAGGCATCAGATCGATGTCCTTCTGTACTTCCTTCTCTTCAAACTTGCGGCCGATCAGGCGCTTCACCGCGTACAGCGTGTTGCGGGGGTTGGTCACCGCCTGGCGCTTGGCCGGCGCACCCACAAGGATTTCGTCGTCATTGGTGTAGCCGATGATGGACGGCGTGGTGCGTGCACCCTCTGCGTTCTCAATTACCTTGACGTTGCCGCCTTCCAGCACGGCCACGCAGGAGTTGGTGGTGCCCAGGTCAATACCGATGATCTTGCCCATTTTGTAGTCCTCTCAATAACTTGCCGGCTGGGCCGGCTGGAATTTGTATAACCTTGTTAGCTAAGTGGGGATGTTGCGACAGGTTTCAAGTGGAATCATGCTGCGCACCTGGCACCGACCGCCCCATCCAGGCTCATGCCTTACTCAGCCTTGGCCTTGGCGACCACCACCATGGCGGGACGCAGGATGCGATCGGCAATCACGTAGCCCTTCTGCATCACGCTCACCACGGTATTGGCTTCCTGCTCCGCCTCCACAGCGCTCATGGCCTGGTGCTTGTGCGGATCCAGCTTGTCGCCAGCCTGCGGGTCGATTTCCTTGACCTGGAACTTGTCGAACGCACCACAGAGGTTGCGCAGCGTCATGTCCACGCCCATCTTGATGTTCTCTATGCTGGAGTTGTCCTTCAGCGCCATCTCCAGGCAGTCCTTCACAATCAGCAGTTCGCTGGCGAACTTGCCCACCGAGTATTTATGCGCTGCGGCCACATCTTCCTGGGCACGGCGGCGGATATTTTCGGTCTCAGCCTTGCCATACAGCAGTGCAGTCTGCAGTTCAGCCACCTTGGCCTCCAGCGCTGCCACCTGGGCCTCCAGGCTCTCGGCAGCGACGGGCTCTTCGCGCTCAAGCGCTGCAGCATCCTGCTCAAACGCCTGATCCTGCTGGCTTTCGATGGGGTTTTCGGTCTGGTTTTCCTGTTGCATATTGCTATCTCCTGAAGCGATAGCCCACAAGATGAGGATGGTTATTGGGATTTCAAGCCCCCCCTTATGCAAGCCGGGTTCAAGCCGGGTGCATCCCGCCCAGCACTCCTTGTCAGGTACCACGCCAGCTAGCCACCCAGGGGGCTGCGCAGCATGCGCAAACCCACCACACCTGTCTCCTCACCACCACGCTGCTGTTGTGATTTCATATAAATCAGACGCTCGTTTGAAAAATATGGTGCACTGCACATGAAACTCCTTATAATCGACTACACAAGTAACGGAATACCCTAGCTGGCCCACCCCATGCCAGACCCGGGTCCATATCGCCCCAAGCAGCATCCAGCCGGGGCGCCGGCAGACAGAACATCTGTCTGCCCCTCCCGAGCTACTCCCCAATGATTTGCGCGCCACCGGCTCGCCGGGGCCGCCGCCCAACGAGGTAAGAGATATGTCGACTCGCGAACAACGCATCGCCGCTATTCAACATGACTGGGACACCAACCCACGCTGGAAGGGTATCAAGCGCGGCTACACTGCTGCCGACGTCGAGCGCCTGCGCGGCTCCGTCCAGAACGAATACAGCCTGGCCCGCCGTGGTGCCGAAAAGCTGTGGGATCTGGTCAATAACGAACCCTATATCAATTGCCTGGGCGCCCTGACCGGCGGCCAAGCCATGCAGCAGGTCAAGGCCGGCGTCAAGGCCATCTACCTGTCCGGCTGGCAAGTGGCTGCCGACAACAATGAATACGCCGCGATGTACCCGGACCAGTCCCTCTACCCGGTGGATTCGGTGCCCAAGGTCGTCGAGCGCATCAACAACGCCTTCAGCCGCGCCGACGAAATTCAGCACTCCAAGGGTGTTGAGCGTGGCGACAAGGGCTTTATCGATTACTACGCCCCTATCGTGGCCGATGCCGAAGCCGGTTTCGGTGGCGTACTGAACGCCTACGAACTGATGAAGTCCATGATCCGCGCTGGCGCCGGTGGCGTGCACTTCGAGGACCAACTGGCCTCGGTGAAGAAGTGCGGCCACATGGGTGGCAAGGTGCTGGTCCCCACCCAAGAAGCCGTGCAAAAGCTGATCGCCGCCCGTATGGCGGCTGACGTCTACGGCGTACCCACCCTGGTGATCGCCCGTACCGATGCAGAAGCCGCTGACCTGCTGACCAGCGACTACGACGAGAACGACAAGCCCTTCCTGACTGGCGAGCGCACTGCCGAAGGCTTCTACAAGACCAAGAAGGGCATGGAGCAGGCCATCAGCCGCGCCGTGGCCTACGCCGAGTACGCCGACCTGGTGTGGTGTGAAACCGGTACGCCTGACCTGGAGTTTGCCCGCAAGTTTGCCGAGGCCGTCCACGCCAAGCATCCGGGCAAGCTGCTGGCCTACAACTGCTCGCCTTCCTTCAACTGGAAGAAGAACCTGGACGATGCCACCATCGCCAAGTTCCAGCGCGAGCTGGGCGCCATGGGCTACAAGTACCAGTTCATCACTTTGGCCGGTATCCACTCCATGTGGTACAACATGTTCGACTTGGCCCAGGACTACGTGGCCCGCGGCATGTCGGCCTATGTGGAACGCGTGCAGGAGCCCGAATTCGCCGCCCGCGACCGTGGCTACACCTTTGTCAGCCACCAGCAGGAAGTCGGCACCGGTTACTTTGATGACATCACCACCGTCATCCAGGGTGGCCGTTCTTCGGTGACAGCGCTGACTGGCTCGACGGAAGAAGAGCAGTTCCACTGAGCTGATTGCAAGGCTGGCGTGGGCATGGCGCATGCCCGGCAAAGCCGGGCTGGATAGACCAGCGCTGTATAGCTGGTCAGTCCCGCCTCCTCCGCCCCTCTCGCAGGAGGGGAGCCTTGCTCACACTTGCCAGTGGATTGCCCCACGTTCAACGCCGCCCCAGCTCACCGAGTTCGGGCGGCGTGTTTCCATCGGCAATCGCCATCGACGATCTCCATCAATAATCAGGCAGTGCAACCACGCCATGGTTTTCTTTATCGTCACCCGCAAGAGCCTGGACAACTTGCTTGCACACAGCGATGGCACGCCATGCGTGCTCTGGCTGGGCGGAGACATCCTCGACGATACCGTAGAGGCACGTATTCCGGCGTCCATGTCGCTCAACTGGTTCTATGATGCTATCGATCCAGCGGATAAGGCCAGGATGGCGGAATGCATAGAAACCATACAACTGCATCATCCCGGTGAAGCCATCACGATCGAACCTTCGATAGGACCGCTTCCAAGCCACAGGGAAGGACTCTCCAGCATGACCGAACGTATCCAGCACGGCAGCCTCGCCATCGCCCGCGAGCTGCACGAACTCGTCAACAACGAGATCATCCCCGGCACCGGTATTGCACCGGATGCCTTCTGGTCGTCCTTCGAGCAGATCGTTGCCGACCTCACCCCCAGGAATCGCGCCCTGTTGGCCCGCCGCGATACCTTGCAGGCCCAGATCGATGCATGGCACCGCGCCAACCCCAAGGCCGACTTTGCCAGCTACAAGGGCTTTTTGACCGAAATCGGCTATCTGCAGCCGGAAGGCCCGGACTTTGCCATCAGCACCAGCGGGGTAGACGAAGAGATCGCCACCCTGGCCGGCCCGCAACTGGTGGTGCCGGTCAAGAATGCCCGCTACGCCCTCAATGCCGCCAATGCACGCTGGGGTTCGCTGTATGACGCCTTGTATGGCACCGATGTGATTGCCGAAGCCGACGGCGCCGAGAAGGGCAAGGGCTACAACCCCGTCCGTGGCGCCAAGGTGATCGCCTTTGCCCGCAATTTCCTGGATGAGATCTTCCCGCTGGCGCTGGGCTCACATCACGATGCCACGCTGTATAGCGTACAGGATGGCAAGCTGGCGGTCGCCCTCAAGGGGGGTGAGATCACCGGCCTGGCCCAGCCCTCGCTGTTCGTGGCCTATACCGGCGATGCCGCCGCACCGGCCAGCGTGCTGCTCAAGCACAACGGCCTGCACGTTGAAATCCAGATCGACGCAAGCCACCCCATAGGCGCGACCGATGCCGCCCATGTGAAGGACCTGTGCCTCGAAGCTGCCGTCACCACTATCCAGGATTGCGAAGACTCGGTCGCAGCTGTCGATGCCGAGGACAAGGTCGAGGTCTACCGCAACTGGCTGGGCCTGATGCTGGGTACGCTGGAAGACACCTTCGACAAGGGTGGCAAGCCGGTGACCCGCCGCATGAACGGCGATCGCAGCTATACCGCAGCGCAGGGTGGTGAGCTGAAGCTCCACGGCCGTTCGCTGATGTTGCTGCGCAACGTCGGCCACCTGATGACCAATCCGGCCATCCTGCACCAGGGCGAGGAAGTGTTCGAAGGCATCATGGACGCCGCCATCACGGCCCTGATCGCCAAGCACGATATCGAGGGCCGTGGCAGCCTGCGCAACTCGCGCACCGGTTCCATGTATATCGTCAAACCCAAGATGCACGGCCCCGACGAAGTAGCCTTCGCCGTTGAGTTGTTCAGCCGGGTCGAAACCGCCCTGGGCCTCAAGCCACTGGCGCTGAAGATAGGCGTGATGGACGAGGAGCGGCGCACTTCGGTCAATCTGAAGGAATGCATACGCGCTGCCCGCGAGCGCATTATCTTCATCAACACTGGCTTCATGGACCGTACCGGCGATGAAATCCACACCGCCATGGAAGCCGGTGTCATGGTGCGCAAGGAAGCCATGAAGGCCACCAAGTGGATAGGCGCCTACGAGAACAGCAATGTGGATGTCGGCCTGCTCTGCGGCCTGCAAGGCAAGGCCCAGATCGGCAAGGGCATGTGGCCCAAGCCCGACCTGATGGCCGAGATGCTGGCTGCCAAGCTGGGACACCCCAATGCCGGCGCCAACTGTGCCTGGGTGCCTTCGCCCACAGGCGCCACCCTGCATGCCCTGCACTACCACAAGATCAATGTGGCGCAGCGCCAGGCCGAGCTCAAGCTGCGGCCACGCGCCTCGGTGGACGATATCCTCACCCTGCCGCTGGCGCCCAGCACCGACTGGCAAGCCGACGAAATCCGCAGCGAACTGGAGAACAACTGCCAGGGCATACTGGGCTATGTGGTGCGCTGGGTAGACCAGGGCGTTGGCTGTTCCAAGGTGCCGGACATCCATAACGTAGGCCTGATGGAAGACCGTGCCACCCTGCGTATCTCCAGCCAGCATGTCGCCAACTGGCTGCGCCATGGCATCGTCAGCGAAGCACAGGTACGCGAGGCGATGGAGCGTATGGCCGCAGTGGTCGATGGCCAGAACGCCGCAGACCCGCTCTACCACCCCATGGCGCCGGATTTTGCCGGCAGCATTGCCTACCAGGCAGCCTGCGAGCTGGTGTTTGACGGCTGCAAGCAACCCAACGGCTACACCGAACCGGCGCTGCACCGCGCCAGGCTCTTGGTCAAGGCAAAACAGGCTGGCCGCTAGTCCTTAAGATTGGGATGCGAGTCGCCTAGGCCCGCACCCAGCCCGCACCGGACGAGACTGGTATCAACAAAGCGCTGATGGCAACATCAGCGCTTTGTTATTTATCACCATCCCGCCCACATTCGCCGGCCCCGGCCTACAGCAAGGCTTGGCGCCGACCACCCGTCACGCCGCCACAGCCTGACGCGAAAACGGACTGTATCGCCAGCAGCCAAGGTGATACATTTCATGCAATTGTCATTGCAGGAACCACCTTGATGCTTGCCACCGTACTGTTACTCAGCACGGCGAATGCCGCTACGATCGCCGTCCAGCCCGCGCCAGCCGATTACCCCGCTCCGCGCTTTCCTGCCTCCATCGCCGAGATGGAGCATACCGTGCGTACCCAGTCGGTACAGGCGGCTACCGGCTATAGCGTCGACCCCGGCAGCCGGGCGATGTCGCGACTGTTCTACCGTACGGTATTTGCCTCGTCCAACGGTGTGGCCAGCGGCTGGAACGGCAATCTGGCGGCCTGCAATGCCGGCGATACCACGGCCGATTTCAAGGCTGCCATACTGCGCCGTATCAACTGGTTCCGCGCCATGAGCGGCATACCGGCGGCGGTCTCCTTCGACCCCAGCTTCAACGCCAAGGCGCAACAGGCTGCACTGATGATGGCAGCCAACAAGTCGCTGAGTCATTCGCCCCCCACCAGCTGGCTGTGCTACACCAGCGGGGGGGCCGATGCAGCCGGCAATGGCAATATCGCCCTGGGCAACTTCGGCCCCGGCGCCATTGCCAACGGCTATATCAGCGATGGCGGCGGCAACAATGCGGCCGTAGGCCACCGCCGCTGGATACTGTATCCACAAACCCAGTTCATGGGCACCGGCGATGTGGATGGCAGCATAGCCGGCACCAGCAGCAATACGCTGTGGGTGTTCGACGGCAATATGTGGGGCGCCCGCCCTGCCGTGCGCGACGACTTCGTGGCCTGGCCGCCCAAAGGACACGTACCCTACACCACGGTGTACCCGCGCTGGTCGTTCTCGTATCCCAAAGCCGATTTCTCGGCCGCCACCGTGACCATGACCCAGAACGGTAGCGCCATGGGGCCGGTCAAGCTGGAAGCCCTGGCCAACGGCTACGGCGACAACACCCTGGTTTGGTTCCCTGCCGGCACCCGCGATGGCGTCAACCTGCCCAAGCCCACGGCCGATACCACCTACAACGTGACCATAGACAATGTAAAGGTGGGTGGTGCAACGCGCACCTTCAACTATGCCGTCACCGTCTACGACCCCGATGTGGCCGGCACGGGTGACATCACGCCGGTACCCACGGGCAGCACCTCACCCGTCGTCGGGCAGGCCACGCCCTACCAGTTCGAGGCCGTACCCGGCGCCACCGCCTACCAGTGGCGGCCCATCTCGCTCACCCCCTACAGCCTGAACGATGGCGCCGAATCCGGCAGCGGCAACTTCAGCCTGTCCACCTCGGCCGGCTACAACGTGGTGCAGGGCGATCTGGTCGCCGGCGGCGCGGCATCGTTTCACCTGGCCCATATCAAGGCCACCGACCAGACCATGACGCTGACGCAGCCGTTCTATATAGAGCGCGGCGCCAGCCTCAGCTTTGCCAGCCGCCTGGGCCTGGCAACCAGCGACCAGCACGCCAAGGTCGAGCTCTCGCTGGACGACGGCGCCAGCTGGACCAGCCTGTATCAACAGGCCGGCAACGGCAAGGCCGAGAGCAGCTTCACGGTGCGCGATATCTCACTGGCCCAATATGCTGGCCGTACTGCACAGCTGCGCTTCCGCTATGCCTTCTCGGTGGGCAGCTTCTATCCGCAGGCCAGCAAGGGCACGGGCTGGTACGTGGACAACATCGCCCTCAGCGGCGTGGCGGCCTCATTGCCCGGCAGCCCTGCCACAGTCCCCAGCAATGCCTTCAACTACACCCCGCCCGCCATTGGTAAGGCACTGTTGCAGGTACGGCCCGGCATGTACAACGCCTTTGGCGACTGGGGTCCAGGCCTGGAAGTCGCCGCAGTGGGCGGCACCAAGCCCACGCCTTCCGAGGCCGAGCGGTTGATGAACTGGGCCGAGCGCACCTACCCGCAGTATTTCAGCCCGGCAGCAACCAGCCAGCAAATCGATATTTACACCGCCCGCGCCTACGCCAAGGGCTACTACCTGGGCCTGGCCAACGGCATCGTCTATGTCTACGGCCCGGACTTCGGCCCTGACATCCTGGCCGTAGGGCCGGCCAGCAGCTTCCTGGCGACCTGTGGTTGTTAGAGCCTAGCGTGATTGGATAGGCGATAGTGTGTACTTAAGCGCAGTACAGGCACCCGGGTAACCCGGGTGCTAACCATGGCAGCAACTCAAACAGCGGCTCCCCCTTGATAGATTCCCACCCCTACGCCCCGCCCGCCGGCGGGGAACCTCGCTGGCGCTCGAAGCGGTCTGTCCGGGGCACAGCGGTGACGTGTGTTTAAGTGCAGTACAGGCACCCGGGTAACCTGGGTGCTAACCATGGCAGCAACTCAAACAGCGGCTCTCACTGATTGATTCCCCCCCTACACCCCGCCCTCCGGCGGGGAACCTCGCTGGCGCTCGAAGCGGTCTGTCCGGGGTTCACAGCGGTGGCGTGCGTTTAAGTGCAGTACAGGCACCCGGGTAACCCGGGTGCTAACCATGGCAGCAACTCAAACAGCGGCTCTCCCTGATTGATTCCCACCCCTACACCCCGCCCGCCGGCGGGGAACCTCGCTGGCGCTCGAAGCGGTCTGTCCGGGGTTCACAGCGGTGGCGTATGTTGGCCAGGCGAAGGCGGCCGGTTCATTGGTCCAGTTGATGCGCCACCCAGGCGGCAAAATCCGCAGCGGGCATGGGGCGGGCAAAGAAATAGCCCTGTATATAGTCGCAACCCATATCCTGCAGCATGCGCCACTGGGCATCCTGCTCTACACCCTCGGCCGTTACCCGCGCCCCCAGGCCGCTGGCCATGGTGATCATGCTTCGCACCAGCAGGCGGGTGCTGTGGTCATGCAGGCCATCGATGAACAGCTTGTCCAGCTTGATCTTCTGCACCTTGTAGCGCCGCAGGAAGCTGAATGTGGCGTAGCCCGTACCAAAGTCGTCAATGGCGATATCGATGTCCGCCGCCTGAAACGCCTGCAGATTGGCCGTGATGGCGGTCGAAGTCTCCAGCGCCAGCCCTTCGGTCACCTCGAACTCCACTGCGGAGCAACTCACCTGATGCCGCGCCATGGCGGCAAACAGCCGGATGACCAGCTTTTCGTCCTCCAACTGCCGGGGTGAGAGATTGATCGCCAGCCGTAGCGGGATAGGCAGCTGGCTTTGCCACTGCTGCAGCTGTGCCATAGCGGTCTCCATCACCCAATCACCCAGGTCCAGTATCAGCCCGCCCTCTTCCGCCAGCGGCACGAACTCGGCGGGCGACACCACGCCGAACTCGCTATCGTGCCAGCGCAGCAACACCTCGGCGCCCACCGGCTGGCGGCTGGCGGCATCGACAAAAGGCTGGTAGGCCAGGCTCAAGCCCCCTTGCACCAGCGCCCGGCGCAGCGCCTGCAGCAAGGCCAGCCGCCGCTCCGCCAGTGCGCGCAGCGTCTGGTCATACCAGACCAGCCTGTCGCGTCCGCCATGTTGGGCCTGATCCAGTGCCAGGCAGGCTTCCTGCAACCGTGCTGCGCCCAGCTCCTCAGCCTCGCACAGCACCGCGCCCACCCGGCACTGCGGCCGGAAATGCTGCGCCCCTACCATAACGGGCTCGGTCAATTGCACCATCAGGCTATTGAGGCGGGCATGGCCAGCAGCAGCCTGGCCCGCGTAGAGCAGCAGATCGAAACGCTTGCCACCGCTACGGGCCGCCAGTTCACCAGGCTGCAGCACCGCACTCAAGCGCGCCGCCATGGCAACCAGTACCGTATCGCCCGCCTCGCGACCATACAGCAGGTTGATGTCTTCCAGTTCCTCCAGCCGCAGCACAGCCACCACCACCACGCCGCTCCAGTCCTGTCGCCGCAGCAGCAATTCCTCGCTCAGGCGCAAAGCGCTCGACAGCCCGGTCAGCGGATCGAAATACACCTGCTTGTGCAGATGCTGTTCCACATCGCGCCGGCTGGAGGTCTCCAGAGACAAGGCCACCAATGCGGCGGCCGCCACCAGGAAATTACCCTCATCCTGCAACCATGCTGTGCCCGCCTCGCGCTCCACCAGCACCTCGCCCACCAGGCGACCATCACGTATCACCGCCGCGCGGGCGCGTGCCTGCGGTGTCTCTTCCAGCATCAGGTATTCCTGCGCGAGCTGCCTCGGGTTGTTTGTCCGCTGCGGCCCTGCCTGCCCCGACCAGGCAGACTGGCTGGCGACATCGATATCGGCGAGTGCCGTGTCCACCTGCGCATCATGACGCAGCAGACTGACCCGCTGTGCCCGGATGGCCTTGCCCAGAATAATGGCAAAGCGCTGCCAGTAGTCGGCATCCGTGGCGTCCGAGCCATGGTGGTGGGCATAGGTCAGCGCAACCAGGGCGACATTGGCGGCCCGCAATTGCGCCTGACTGGCCATCGCCAGGTTCAAGGCACGCTGCCGCAGCCGTGCGTCACGCAACAACCCCCACCCCAGCAACAATATCAACATCACCAGCAAACCGGCGGGCACCAGCAGGGCATGGATAAACGCACTGCCGCTCTGCTTAGGCCACCAAACCACATAGCGCCCCTGTACGCCATCAACCTGCGTCAGTGCCACATGGGCCGCGCCCGCCAAGGGCGCGCTGCTCACGGTCAGTCCATCCAGCCGTTGCTGTGACAGCACATCCGCCACCCGCGCCACATCCAGCTTGCGGGCAAAGACCAATACCCGATCCGAGCGCAGCTTGGCGTATTTCGTGCTGTCCTGCGGCTGCACCCGCAAGGCTGTCACCCAATAAGCGTGGTCGCCCCAGCGCAGGTCACGGCTGATTTCCTTGCCGGCGGCAGCCGCCCGGGCGTCACTCAGCAAGGCCCGCCAGGCTGGCAGGCGATCCAGTTCGAACTCGGCGCCATCCCTCAGCTCACCGCGCAGCATCAGGCGCAATACGCGGCTGTCGCCCTCGGCCAAGAGCATCAGGTCTATCTTGAGCTTGGTGTGTATGGTCTCGGTCGTGCTGTCGTCGAACCAGGCCAGGTCAGGCTGCGCCGGCATGCCCACCTTGCCATACATGTCGTCCCACAAGGCATAGTCCGACAGACTGGCCGGCAACTGCTGCCTGGAGGCATCCAGCAGCGCCATGACCAGGGCCTGCTCTGCCGCCACCGCAACCTCGTTCTGGCGCACAGCCGTACGCCACAGCAGCCATGCCAGGCCACCGATCAGCAACGCGATCAGCAACATCATGCTGAGCACGTATCGATGCAGCGTCTGGCGGGGTAATCTCTGCTGGGGGTTCAAGTCGCCTCCGTGGCTGCGCCTACGAACGGCACAGCTCAAGGCAACTATAGCCAAGCCAGCCCCTTTGGGTAGGGAGCTGTATGGACTTTCGCTGCGCCGCATGGCCGCAGGCGTTCCGGCTGGCAGGCAAGCAGGACACCCACCTTGCCTGCATCTCAGGTAGCGGTTTTCCCTTGATCCAACCCACCCCAGCACCGCCTACCCCACCGCAGCAGCGGCCGCTCCAGCCAGCGATGGAACAGCACGCCAAAGCCTATGCACAGCAGGCAGGCCAGCAGCAGCACCAACAGCCACGGCCCTTGCTGCTGTGGCATACCCTGGTCTAGCAGCCAGCGGAAAGCCGGTAATCCCGCCAGCAACAGCAGACCCATATGGGTGAGATAGATCGAATAGGAAGCATCCCCCAGTTTTTCCAGCCAGGTCATGGCGCGGCTGCGGGCCTCCCAGTAGGGCGACAAGCTGGCCTGCATCAGCACAGCAAAGGCCAGCCCTAGAAGCGTGATACCCAGACTATCCTCGGCAATGGGCTTGCCCGACTGCTGGAAAGCGACCACCAACCAGAAGCACAGTGTGGCGGCCAGCGGCACGGAGTACTCCATCAGCCAGCGCCCCGCTGGCGTCGCCGCGCCATGCCGTGCCCACAAGGCGCTCGACATGCCAAAGAAGAACAGCAAGGAATAGTTGGAGAACAGATACGCCACCGACCAGGGTATGCTGACCAGCTTGCAGGCAAGCAAGACGATACCCAGCAACCAGGACACCATCAGGAACAGTCCCAGCCTGCGATTCAATATCAGGATGCCAAACACCAGGTAGAAGGCCAGCTCAAACCGCAGGGTCCAGCCTATGCCAACCAGCATGGGTTCGGCTGTGGCCGTGTGCAGTATCACAATATCCATCAACGGCCGCAGCCACCCCCGGCTAGTGCCCAGGTACCAACCCGCGGCCAGCGTCAGCAGCAAGACCACCCAGTATGGCGGGTAGATGCGCAACAGCCGTTTGAGCAGGTAGGCGCTGGCGCGCTCAGGCCTGCCGATATCGTCGGCGTGTACCCACATGATGATGAAACCGCTGAGCACAAAGAACAGCTCCACCCCCAGGCTGCCTATCGCCAGCAGGCCGCCCAGCAAGGGCGCGCCGGCAAAGGGCGCCAGCAGCAGGGCACAGTGAAACACCAGCACCATCAGTGCCGCCAGGCCCCTCAGGCATTGCAGAGTATGCAACTGCTGCGCCGGTTGCACGCCGCACTGTGCCTGCTGGGCAGGCAGCAGCGCAGCCACGGTGAGGTTGGGGGGCAAGGTAGTATGCATGCGTAGTCCTGCAGAACAGGCCCACCGACGGTGACACCGGACTAGCCAGGGTGACCACGGGCAAACCCGGATCGTGGCGGGGCACCTTGCCCGGCCTGGATCCATGGCATGCAGTATGGGGATCGTGCCACCAGACCGCTGTGAGCCAGCTCACAGACCGGTGGGATAGCGCAGCACTACAGTGGTGGCGGCGGCAGGTAGCGAGTGCTGCGCTTGGCTTCATCCGCCTGGCTGGCCTGCCGTTGCAGCTCGGCAATCTGCGACGCCAGCTGCTGCCGTATCGCCCGGGTCGCCGACGCCTCCGCCCTCACGCGGGCTGCCGCCTGCTCGTTGGCCTCATGCCGTGTCTGCAGTTGCTGGCTGCGCTTGAATACCGCCTCGTCGCTGCTATCGCTACCCGCCAGCCGGCCGAGTTCAGCACGCAGCCGACGGCCCTCCGCTTCACGTGCCAGCACTTCTGCATCCAGCCGGTTTTCCAGCGCCTGCTTGTCGCTGTGCTGACGCTGCAGCTCGACCAGATCCGATTTGGGGGCGCAGCCGGCAAAGCAGAACTCGCCGGTAAACGAGGTATAGACATAGGGCACTTGTTTGCGCCCCAAAGCCAACAGGGTTTCACCCTGCACACCCTGGCTTACCCGCTTCAGCATGTCCTCTATGCCCAGCCGGGGCGTGGCAATGTGCTGAAGAAAATGCCGGGTGAGCGTACCGTTACGCCCGCTGCCGTCAAAGGCGGCCTCATTGGCGCCCGTGGCATACAGCACCATGGTGCCTGCCGGCACGAAATCCATGCGGGCCAGGCCCTGGCGGGTCAATTGCCCTGCCCACGGGTTGTCCCGGCAAGCGTCCAGCACCACCAGGTTCAGGCTGTTGCGTGCCTCGCCCAGTGCCTGCATCAACACCCGCAGATTGACGGTTTCGTTCTCCAGCGCCGCCAGCGAGCGCAACGTGGCCTCGGTCGGTATCAGGTAGTTATCGCCATGGATCTGGACCGCGTGGCCAGCGTAGTAGAACACCCCCACATCAGCCGGCCCCAGGCTGGCGGCATAGTCGCGTATGCTGGCCTGCAGTACGGCTGCCGTCGGCAGATTCTCCAGGCACACCGGGGCAAAGCCCTGCTGACGCAAGGCCTCGCAGATATCCACCGCATCATGGCGCGGATTGCGCAGGCTGCCGGCGTGGACATAGTCGGCATTGCCAATGACCAGGGCCAGCCGCCGTGGCGGCTTAAGCTCGGCAGCGACCGGTAGGTTTGCCAAGGTCATGGCAGCAGCAAACAGAAGGTAGGCTAGGCAGCGGGACAAGATAGGCAAATAGACACCCCAGGCAACATCCCACAGGGAATGGGTGATTTTCTCCTTGCGGATTTTAACACGACCCCACTCCCCTCTCTGCCTGCCGCAGGGTCGCCTGCCGCAGGATCGCCTGCCGCTACTTCTGCTCCAGCAGGTAGCAGGCCTGGTCGGTGTCCCACCAGCCGGCCTGGCGCCAACGGCGCAGGGTGGCGGCATCCTGCTCGAACGGCGGTGGCGGAGCAGGTTCGCCACCGGCCTCGAAATCCCGGCGCCAGACGTCCCAGGCCGCTACCGCAGCCAGATCCACCGCTTCGTCCTGCAGATGCAGGGCCCACGCCGCCAGGCTTCCCTGCCGCCCCTTCAGTTGCACCTGGGCCAACAGGCGCGGCTGCAGGCCCAGATGGCTGGCGGCTGGCAGCATCTCTGTCGTCACTATCAATCTGGCCGAGAAATGCCGGGTCAGCGCCTCCAGCCGTGCCACCAGGTTGAGCGGATCGCCGATGATGCCAAACTTGCGTATGCCCCCCTCCGGCCCGATCTCACCCATGCAGACCTTGCCCTGTGTCAGTGCCACCCCGGCGAACAGCCGGGCCGCCAACTGCTCGCGCTGCACCAGCGGCATATCCGGCGGCAGTCGTTGCGGCAGGGCTTTCAACCATGCCTGCTGCCGGCGCAGCAGCATCACTGCGGCTTGTAGCGGCTGCACGCCATCGCAACTAGCCTCGCCATCTGCCAAGTCTGGCCAGTAGTAGCACACCATATCGCCCATATAGGACTCCAGCCAGGCGCCATGCTCAAGCTGCATACCTGCGGTTACCTGGGTCAGGTAGTCGTTGATGAAATCGAATACGGCCAAGGCCGAGGGTAGCTGGCGGGTCAGGCTGGCGTAATCCGCCAGATCACTCATCAGCACCACGGCCTCCACCTGCTGCCCCTGCTTGGCCAGGGGCGTATCCGCCAGCAGCAGATGGCGCACCTGCGGTGGCAGGAAGCGCGCCAGCACACTGTTCTGGCGCGTGCGCAGGTAGAGATGCCCGGCATGGCAGACACCGGTCGCTACCAGCAGGGCTATCAGCAAGGCTGTCCAGGGCAGCAGTGCATAGGGGTAGGCCAGCGGCGCCAAGAACCAGGCTGCCCCACCCAGCACCAACGCCAGCAGGCCCAGCCAGCGGGCACGCAGATAGCAGCAGGCCGCTATCCAGCCCGCCAGTGTCAGCAGGCCCAGCAGCAGCAACCATGGCCAGGGCAGCAGCCTGGGGCCATCGCCCTGCAGCAGGGTGGCCAGACCATCCTCAATCAAGCGGCCACCCGAGCGCAATGCCACACTGCCCCCGGGGCCAGTGGGCACCATATGTACGTCTTCCACCCCGTGCTCATCGGTCAGTTGCAGCACCACATGGCGCCCCTGCACCTGGGGTGACAGCGCTTGCCAGGATCTAGTCTCGCAAGCGACCAGTTGGCTCAGTGGCAGCGGAGCAACCCTACCGGCATCACCAAAACGCAGGGCCAGCAGGCCAATTGTGTCAGGGGGCGGTATGGCAAAGGCCCCCAGCAGGCTACCTGCATCCGTACCCATATGGCGTATCAGGCCATCGGCCCCCAGTGGCAAGGTGGGTTGCACCATGCGTACACCGTCGGCAGCACCCAACAGCCAGGCATGGGGCGGCGGCTGGCGGTCAGACAGTGGGGTGGGCAGTATCAATGCCCGCCGCGCTGCAGCATCCATATCCAGCGGCGCTGTGCGCTTGCGGCCGGCCAGCGTCTGGCAGGCCTGCTCCCCCAGCAGTGTGCACAATCGGGGCGGTTCTCCTGTCGGCAGACAGGCAACAAAATCCTGGGCGCGACGATTGCGCAGGGCGATCTGAGCATCCAGTACCACCGAGCGTGCGCCCATGGCAACCAGCCGCTCCACCGCCAACGCCTGCAGGGTCAGCGACTGCTCGCGGGATACCGAGAGTGGGATATCGGCATCAAACACCACCCGCTGCGTCAGGGGCGATGCCTGCCGCTGATTGGCGGCCAATACCCGGTCATAGAAAACCGTATCCAGCCACCGCCACTCCAGCACGAGGCTGGCCCCGGCCGCCAGGACCGCCAGCCATAGCGCGGCCAGCCACCAGCGCGGCCGGCTCAGAGGCAACGCCAGGTATAGCGCCCGGCGCATTGCCGCCGTCACGGCGCTTCGACGCGCCATTGTATGGCGTATTCCGCCTCGCCCGCCAAGGCAGGCTGCTGCAGGGCCAAGCGCTGCAGCACGCAGTTCGCCAGCGCGGCATCATTCTCCGCAGTGGCGGCAAAACCCTGCTTGGCCTGATAACGAAGGTCCAGGCTCAAAGGCCAATGCAGGCCCTGTTTTTGCCGGCACAGATCCAATACGGCCACCTGGCCCTGCACCCAGGCGGCAAGTACCTCCTTGTCAGCGGGCATGCTGGCAGCTACCGACCTTAGTTGTACGGTAGCGGCCACATTGGCACGTTGCCGCAAAGGTACGATGGACTCCACCACGCATACCTGTGCCGCCTCCTTGCCACACTGCAACTGTTCGCCGCGCCACTCGCACCCCGCCGCTGCCAGCCGCGACTGCCAACCCGATCCGGCCTGCAGGCGCAAGACCAAGGGCCGGTCATGCCAGCCATCGCAGCGTAACCTGGCTGGCTTGCTGCCCGCAGGGGCCGCCATGCTCAGTGACACAAAGCCATGCTGTGCAATCACCAGCTCGCCCTGCTCCAGGCGCAATCTGTCCTTGCCACCGCAGGGTGCCTGGTTGTGGTAGCGATCACTGGAGATGGGATCGATCACGATGCTGCATGTCATCGCATGCCCTACGCCCGCCACCGCCCATAGGCCAGCAGCCACCGCTATTGGTGCGCGGCGCATTCCCCACCTTTTCATGCCTATTCCTCCCTACATGCTGCTTCGCCTGCCGCTAGGCCCCGGTCAGGCCCAGTCGCTGCAAGTCATCAGGCTTGAGTATCTGTATGCGCCCGTCCACCACCGCGATCAGGCCTGCCTCATCCCAGCTGCGCAGCAATTTATTCACGCTCTCCCGAGTGGCGCCTACCATGCCACCCAACTCGCCCTGTGACACCCGCAGTTGCAAATAATGCCTGCCCTGCAGTTCGGTGCCATGGGCAGAGGCCAAAAACAGCAAGGTACGCGACAAACGCGCAGGCACGTCAAGCACAGACAGGTGCTCCACCCGCTCAGTCAAGGTACGGATACGCTGGCACAGGGCTATCATCAGCTTATCGCGCACTGCGGGGTGCTGCGCCAGAAAGGCCAGAAAACCCTGCCGGTCTATATAGGCCAGCTCGGCACGGCTGCTGCATATCACCGTGGCGCTGCGGCGCTGTCCGTCCAGCAGGGCAATTTCGCCAAATGTCGTACCGGCATCCAGCAGCGACAAGACGGTCTCCTGCCCCTCCTCGTTGCTGGCCACCACCTTGAGCACGCCACGCAGCACGGCATAGAAGCGATCCCCGGCATCGCCTTGCAGGAACACGGCCTCCCGCGCCCTGACCTCCATCAGCGACATGCGCGCTACCAGTGCATCCAATTCCTCGTCATGCAAGTCGGCAAACAGGGTGTTGCGCGCCAACATGTCGCGCAGCGGGATCGGTTGCACTATTTATTCCATCCAGACGGTTCGGTTACCATCATCTTAACGCCATCCGCACCTTGGCGGACCATGGCCTGCCACCGCGCTTACAGGCCGACCAGGCACCCAGGCTCAGCATCGCCTGCGCACCAACGCAAGGCGACAGTCCCTCCCCATCGGTATCCATCAGGTTCTACATGCAACGTCCTACCCCACTCAGCTGCTCGCTGCCCGCCCTCGCCATCCTGCTGCTGGCCCTGCCAGCCCAGGCCGAGGAAGCCACATGGTCCATCAGCACCGGCATCCGGGTCTGGTCCAATGAGTGGGAGGCCAACAGCTTCCCCTACGCCAGCTACCTGCCGGGCAATGGCAGCCAGCCACAACGGCAGGTGGTCGCCAAGATGCGCTCCGATGCAGAGATCGTCCCGATACCGACACTGTCGCTCCGTTATGGCAACTGGATACTGAATGGCTCGGCTGCCATGGAGCGAGAGTTCCGCTTCAATGACAACCTGAGCACCCTTTATGCCTCCCGCCGGGAACAGGACATCAACCTGGGCTACTTCTTTGCCCCCCAGTTCAATGTCGGCGTGGGTTACAAGCGCCTGCTGTGGGATGCGGTAAACATAGACGGCCCCACCCTGTCTGTCAGCGGCGCAGCGCCGCTGGACACCCACCTGGCCCTCTACGGTGGCGCCGCCATAGGCGCGCTGAAGACCCGCACCAGCAGCCTGCCTGGCTCGCTCAGTACCCGCTACTTTGTCAGCGAGGTAGGGCTGACCTACAACCTGGCAGGCATCAGCCCCAGGCTCTCCAGCGTCTCTGGCCTGTTCGGCTACCGCATGCAGAAGCTGACGGTACACCGCTTTCCCTTGGCCGACAGCGCGGGCGGCCGCTACACCAGCAGTATTTCGGACTTTACGTCCGGCCCGGTCACTGGCCTGACCCTGCGATTCTGACCAACCTGCCGGG